>JAGRHK010000009.1 GCA_020444985.1 Candidatus Competibacteraceae bacterium | reverse complement strand
GGGGAGTCTCACGCGGTTCGATCCGCAGCCGGCAACGCCCCCAGGTCTCACATCCTCTCCACAGACTTCACATCCCGCCCGCCCGGCGGTAGGCCTTGAATAGGAGACATCGACGATGTTACCGAAAAGAGCGGCGCTGAAACAGTCCCCCTGTGGGGAACTGCCGCGCCGTCCGCTATTCCTCCCCGGCCTGAAGGCCGAAGTCTCTCGCGGAAAAGCCCGATGAGTCCTGGCAGCCCCGGTGAAATTCCGGTTGACTTTCACCGCATCGGGTTGCTCACCCAGCGCGCTGGACAACCGACGCAGGTCCCTTTTCTCGCTCGCCTGCTGGAGCCGACTGCCTTGGCTGAAGTGCAGGACATCCATCAGGAAGCATTGCGTCACGTACCGGAACCGGGACTGGTGCGCTCTGATTCAGAGGCTTTTTTCGCCTATCATTTCAGCGGTGAAGGACACACCCTGGGAGTGTTTGCCGAGGATCGGCTGATCGCCTACGGTATTCTGAGCTTACCTGCGGGACCGGATTATGGCTATGACCGGTTTCTTGAGGATCTGGGTCTGCCCGCCAGCGAATGGCCCCGCATGGCGCAATTGACCGGAGTGGCGGTGCGACCCGAATGGCGCGGCAATCACTTGCATCGCCGTTTATGTGCATGGCGGCTGGAATTAGCGCACGCCGTTCATCGCTGGCAGATCGCCGCCGTCTCCGCGCCCGGCAATCCCTGCAGCTGGCGCAATCTGTTAGCGGCAGGACTGTGGATCAAAGGCATCAAACTGCTGGGTGGTCAGCAGTTGCGCTACCTGCTCCACGCCGATCTGCGCGGTTCGCCGCCCCTGGATTTTGCCAGCGCCGTGACCGTCGAAGTTTCGGCCATGACCAAGCAACGGCGTCTGCTGGCCACCGGTTACTGGGGTTATGCCGCCGTCGTGGAAAAAAATGTTCAACAACTGCGTTACGCGCGTCCCCTTCCATCATGAAATTGCGCACCCGCATTACCCTGAGCGTCACGCTTTCTTTTATCGTCGTGGCGGGCGGCCTGGCGCTGGAAGGACGGTTGCGCGAATGGGAAGCCGAACGCCGCTACCAGGAAACGTTGCTCACGGGCTATCAAAACACCTGGAACGGCATTGCCAATACCGAATTGCAACGTCTGGCCGCCCTCATTCCGACGGTCGCCCGCAATCAAGAGGCATCGCGCACTTTGGCGCAGCGCGATCAGGCCGGCTACGCGCGCAGTCTGGTGGAATTCGTCGCCAACTTGCAAACCAACGCCCCGCCGATCTCTTTTGAAACCGTCATCTTGAATGGCGATCTCTTTTTCAGCACTGAAAACGAACGTCTGATCAAGGTCACTTCATCCGCTAACGAACGTCTGACCAAGGCCGCTTCATCCGCTGATGCAGCCCGGCCGCAAATACTGTCCCCGCGCTTGATCGACGCCACGCTCCGCGACGGCAACATGCTTCTGGGACTCGTTCCCTTGCGCGATGGTCATTACGGCTTGACGGTCGCCTTTCCGCTACTGGATCGAACGGGTCCCACCGCGATCAGCGCGTTGTATCTGCAAATTGATCACCTGCTGCCAGCCTTTGCCGCCAGCGTCAATGCACCCGCGTTTTTCCAGTACCTCAACGGCTCCCTGGGTCAAGGCACCGATCCGGTATTGTGGCAGCGCCTGGCGACGCAATTGACGCCCCACCACGACCGTCAAGTGCGCACCGAACACTATGACAGCCGGGTGTACACGGTGGCGGGATCGCCGCTCCAGGATTTGTTCGGCCAGCCTGCGGTGATTTTGCTCACGATTGAGGACATGACCACGGCCTACTGGCGGGATATTCTGCTCAATGTCCTGTCGCATGGTGGCGTCGTCGTAGCGCTCCTGTTGTTTCTGGGCGGACTGCACTGGTCGCTACGCCGGGCGTTTCGTCCGCTGAATCAAGTGATCAGCGTTCTCAATGCCCTGGGCCGGGGCGACACCCACATGCCGGCGTTATCGGCCCATCCCTCCCGCGATGATGAAATTGGCCGTCTGGCCCATACCGTTGAGCAGTTTCACCAGGCGCAGGCGGCGCGCGGCCAGTTGGCCAAGCTGCGCCAGGAGTTGCATATCGCGGCCAACATTCAGCGTTCGCTGCTGCCAGCCGGCTTCCCGGCAAGAACGGAGTTTGATTTGTTTGCCGAATTGCACCCGTTTGGCGAAATCGGCGGCGATTTTTACGATTTCTTCGAGCTGCCTGATGGTCGTTTGGGGCTGGTCATTGCCGACGTATCGGACAAGGGCGTGGCCGCCGCACTGTTCATGGCGGTCGCGCGCACCGTCATCCATGCCGTCGCGCAAATCGTGCCCGATCCGGGATCTTGCATGGAACAAGCAAACGCGCTGTTAAGCGAAGACAATGCGACCGCGATGTTCGTCACCGTATGCTATGGAACGCTCGACCCGGCCAGCGGGGAATTTCGCTACGCCAATGCGGGGCATAATCCCCCTTACCATATCGCCGCTGATCGCACGGTAACGGCGCTGCCCTTGACCGGCGGCATGGCGTTAGGAATTATCGGCGACCTGAGCTTCGCTGAGCGGCGCTTGGCTCTGAAACCGGGCGAGCGCCTGTTGTTTTACACGGATGGCGTCACCGAGGCGATCAACCCGCGCAACGAGGAATTCACGACGCATCGTCTTGAAATGGCGTTAACGCAGGCGCCGACCGGGACCCAGGCGCTCATCGCCGCCGTGACCACAGCTGTCCAGACTTTCGCGGACGGCGCGCCGCCCGCCGACGATGTCACCCTGCTGGCGCTGGCTTATCGGGGGTTTTGAACTTGGGTGATGGCAAGCACGCGTGACCCGGCTGACCGGACCGATTACGCTCTCGGCGCAACCACGCGCCGCAGCAGATCATCGAGGACTTCATCGACTTGCGTCCCTTCCATCGCATACTCCGCCGCCAGCGTCAGCCGATGGCGCAAAGCGGGTTTGGCCATGTTCTTAATATCATCTGGAGTTACGAAATCCCGCTGGTTCAACAACGCCTGGACGCGGGCGGCGCGAATCAGGGCAATGCCGCCACGCGGTCCTGCGCCAATCGCAAACCCCGGCGTTTTCCGGGTCGTCGCTACCAAGCGCGCCGCATAATCCAGCACTGCCTCATCAAGATTCAGCCGGGCCGCGATCCGCTGCAGGGTGAGCACCCGCTCCGGGTCAGCCACCGCTCGCACCCGCGATACGTCCAGCTTGTCACCAACTTGTCCGCTGGTCACCTGACGCAACAGCGCCACTTCTTCCTCAAGCGTGGGGTAATCGATCTGCACTTTCAGTAGAAACCGGTCGAGTTGCGCTTCCGGCAAGGGATAGGTGCCTTCATGTTCGATGGGATTCTGCGTGGCCAGGGTCATGAACGGCGGCGGCAGCGGGAAGGACTGGCCTTCAATGGTCACCTGCCCCTCCTGCATCACCTCCAGCAACGCCGCCTGCGTTTTAGCCGGGGCGCGGTTGATCTCGTCAGCGAGCAGGAAATGGCAAAACACTGGCCCTCGGCGGATTTCAAACCGCTCTTCACGCAGATTGTACAGGGCATGGCCGGTCACATCGCTGGGCATCAGGTCGGCGGTGAACTGGATGCGGCCAAAACGGGCGTTGACGCAAGCAGCCAGCGCGCGTACCAGCAGGGTTTTACCCAGTCCCGGCACGCCTTCGACCAGCACATGACCAGCAGCGCCCAAGGCGATCAGCACCTGGTCGACCACCGCTTGCTGGCCTATCAGCACTTGACTGATTTCGCGCCGCAGGGTTTGCAGAAAATCGCCAGCCCACTGCAATTCGGCGTTGGAAGGCGGATTCACGGTAGCGGTGGGAGAGGTTTCACTCATCAGGGGCGATTAAGACGTTGCAGGGTTTGCAGAGTTTGCACCAGATCACGCTCATTCAGCGGTTGGTCGGAGTGCGCCAACAGGGCGATATCCGGCGCTGTACCGGGTTGGCGGCGTTCGATTTGACGCAGCGTATAGTGGCGAGCCGCTTGGAGGAGCATCGCGCCAGCGCCCTGTCGCCACAGAAAACGGGAACAGGCGCGCAGATGTTCTCCCAGCCGCCGTTGCTCGCCGGCGCGCGGGACCAGGAGCGGCCCCAGTCGCCGGCTGGAACTCCACAGCGCCGCCGCCAGCGTCAGGATCAATCCCGCCAGAGGCATCCAGGCGTATTGCCACAGGAGTTGCGCCAGCGACGGGGTCAGCATTCGGTATTGCAGCCAGATCGCGTCTCCGGGATCGCTTTGGCGAAGCAACGCCCACAGAAAATCGGCATGGTCCTGTTCGGCTAACCGGTCATTCATGAACAGGCTCAAGTCCGTCAGCAGCGTCATGCGCCCCGCGCCCCATGGCAAGGATTGCCAGAAGTCGCCATTCAGTCGCACATCGGCGTGAAAGCGGACCTGCAAAGCTGGCATGGCGGCGTTCAGTTTAACCGAAACCGGGTCGGTAACCGGTTTCTCGACGCGCTGACTGTGAACATCAAGCACATTAAGCAGGTGATCGCGGCCCTGACCGGGTTCGTAAGGATGTTGCACGCTGACCAGTAAATGCCCGCCGGCCTTAACCCAATCCAGCAACCATTGGCTGTCCGCCGCGCTGAGCGCGTAACTGGGAATGGCGATGAGCAGCGTATCCATGGTAGGGAGCGGGTGCGGCAACTCATCGAGCCGACGCACCCGGTGGACCGTGCGGCCCAAGCGGATCAACAACCGTTCCGCCAGGTAAAATGGATTGCGCTGGGCGGCTTCATCATGGCCAACATAAACTTCTTCACTGCGTTGGACCAGATGCTGACTGAGCCACAGCAACAGGCCGCCCACGCTGAGCAGCGCCAGCAGAATCAAGGAAATCCACCCTAGTCGAGGTCGGCTCATGCCGGCCGCTCCGCCGCTTTTGCGAAATGCTGCGGCCACTCGACACACAAACGCTGGGCATCGGCCGCATCCGGTAATCGATGGGCGTAGGCGGTCGCCTGCCAGATCGGGGTGAGGCGGCGCAGAAAATCGAGCAATGCGGCGTCGGTCAGTTGGGCCGCGACCAAGCGCAGACATTCCTCTTCAGTCATGCTGGGCCGAATCGGCAAACCGCACTGGGTCGCCAGTCCAGCCAAGCTGCCTTGATACAGCACGCGCAACGCCTCGCGCGGCTGGCCCTCGATCCACAATCGCCAAGCCGCTTCACCCAGGCCGGCATCGGGCGGGGCCAGCACGTCATGACGACCCTGCACCCATTGTGGGCCGGATTTGACAACACGCTGTCCAGCACGGTTGACGGCATTCGGTGTGCGGCGCCATAGCCACCCGATGGCCACAATAATGCACAACCCCATCGCAACCCAGAGGAGCGCTTCGATGATCATTGCGAACCAGCGTGCGGGACGTGGATCATGCGGCGGATGCGAAGCGGGCTGCGCGGCGTCATCATCCCGCCAGCGCCAGCGCGCCCGGATTGCGCAGGTTCGCAGCGCCGGTTCTTTCAGCGTCTCGGCCAACGTCTGTTTAACGACGCTATTGGACTGGGCCAGTTCCGCCTCGCGCGCCCGGCGTTGCTCACAGACCGTATGAATCCGCGACGGACTTTCAGCATCTTGAGCAAAGCCGGCTACCGGAAGACCGGACAAACCCAGTCCGATCCCCGCTAGCGCCAGCATGGCCGCGACGCGCCCCGCCTGCGTCAGACGCGCGGCCAGCTTGCGAAAGCCCAGTTCCAGATCCCAAGCTTCCAGCCAAGCGCGCCGGTTAAGATAAAGCGTAAAACCGGCCGCGACATAGAACGGCTCTACCAGACTCAGTCCACAGAAACCCACGACATTCAGCCAAAGTTGTCCCCAGGCGTCGCTGTCATCCAGCAGATCGGAAAATTCCAGGGCCACGAAATCGGGAATGAGTATCCACACCAGAGCGATCAGCGCGAAATCCAGGGCAATTTCCAGGTGCAAACTGACCACGGTCAACCACACCGCCGCGCCCCGGCCGGGATAACTCAAATCGCGCAACCGTTGCCGGCGAGCCTTGCCGGTCAGTCCCTCCAGTTGGCTAATCGGTAGCGTGAAGGAACGGGCAAAATCCAGACGCTGCCAAGTCAGCGCCGCCAGCGCCTGCCGTCGGCATAATAATCCCGGCAAGGCCCGCCAGAATTGACGTCGATCCGGCGGATCGGCAAACAGGGCGTGACTGAGAATATACAGCGGCGGACGATCCAGCAGGGGTTTCAACCACCACATCAGCCACGGCGCCAACCACCAGTGCCCCCAGCACGCCAAGTGCAACAGCACAAATAAGGGCAGCGCGACCGCAAACCAGGCAGCATAGACTGGACCGAACCATTGACGCACCATCGCCATGCCCAGGTCGGTGGCTTCCCAGACATTGCGCCGGCGCAGTTCCGCGTTGATCGTCTCAAGCGCCACGCCGACCCGCCCGCGTCAGATAAAGAATGATCAGCAGCCAGCCGGCAACGCCAACGGCATATTTGATGTCCGCCGGAATCGCCCGGTTGGACGACCAGAACGCTTCGATAAATGCCGCCAGCAGCAGGAGCGCAACCACCCCCAAGATGAGACGAACGCCGCCGGACGCCGCCTGCCGCAAGGCTTCCATCCGCCGGAGCCGGCCCGGCGCAAGCAAGGCCCAGCCCATTTTCAAGCCTGCCATTCCGGCGAGTATGATGCCGGTTAATTCAAAAGGACCATGTCCTGCAATGAACGTATAAAAGGTCTCGGTCAACCCTTGCGCCGTCAGATAACCGGACACCGCGCCGATGAAAAGCCCATTGAATAACAACATGAAGGCGGAGCCGATGCCGAATAGCACGCCGCCGGCGAACGTGCGAAACCCCAAGCCGATATTATTGTGGATGTAGTAGCCGAACATCGCCAGATCACTCGCGGCATCGCGGTCGTCGGCCATCGGATCTGGCGCGTACATCATTTCGAGATCGGCGACCGCATCGGGCGGCAGCAGACTGTAAATCAATTCCGGGGCCTGGTAGACCGCCCAACCCATGCCCAGCAGCGGCAGGTAGAACAGCGCCGCACAAAGCCAGAACAACCCGGCATCCGCGCGCACCCGTCGCGGAAAGTCCGTGCCTAGAAAATCCAGCGCCGCCTGCCAGCGCCGTTGCGGCGCGCGGTAAATCTGCTGGTAGGCGCGCAAGGACCATTGATTCAACCGCGTCAGTAGCGAACCGCTGTAGCGGCGGCGGCGCGCGATCGCCAGTTGTTGACAAAGCTGGCGATAGGCTGCGGGCATTTCGGCGACGGGTAAGGGAGTGGCCGTAGGCGTGTTCTTCAGCGTCCGCTGTCCCTCCAGACGATCCAGTTGCGCCGCGAACGCCTGCCAGCGCGCCGCATGGCGATCCTCGAAGGGACGTTGTTTCAAGTCTGCTCTCCGGCCAGCCAACGCGCATGGGCGCATAGGCGTTCAACGCCGACCACGCCATACACGCCGGTTTGGTTCGCCAGGAAATCCGCCAATTCCGCCTGACGTTCCGGGTTGAGCGTGGCGCTGCGTTCAGTGAAGTCGATCAGCAATTGTTGCTCGGTGGAACTTAATGGGAAAGGCGGCGGCAACGCGGGGCCAGGCGGTAATTGCAGTGCGACAGTGGGCGGGTCACGGTAAATGACCAACGTACCCGCCGCCAGATCGCCTAACCGCTGAAAATTGCGATTGCAGAGCATGGCCACCAGCCCAAAGCCATACAGCAGGGGCAGGAAATCCACCGCCCGCAGCAGGTTGCGAATCAACGCCCCCGGCCAATCGATCGGCGTACCGTTCGCATGAATGACCTTGAGTCCCAGGGCCTTTTTGCCAGGCGTCGCACCGCCGGCATACACCTCGAACACGGCCGGATAGAGCCATTCCGCCAGGAACAGGATGATCAGCCATAGCCCTAGCCCACTCTTTCCCAGCATCGCCAACGCCATCAGCAACACCCACAATGCGCCGTAGCGAATCAGGCTGTCCACGCTCCAGGCCAATACGCGCGCGACCGGCCCCGCCACCCGCAGGCTCAATTCAATGCCCTCCGGTGTTTCAATATGGCGAAGCGTGTCAAGCGGTGCAACCATCAATCTGGATATGACTGTTGAGGATGAAATCGGACATCGCGATAAGCATGGCGCATCCCCAACCAAAAAGACAGGATTTCAGCGTCAACGATCTGTTTCCCCTGCCCCATGTAGCGGGGCCAAGCGCAAGCTCCAATTAGGCGATAAGTCGGTCGTATTCTGCATGCGCGCCAATCCAAAACCAGATAAAACCATCAGCAGCTTGTACCGCAAGCGCACGATAATGTCCTCCTATTCTGACTGGCCAGTACGATCCTACCTTTTTGAAGTGCAGAGAAGGATGATAGGGATTCTACTTGAGCAGCAGGTAAGCTTTATCAGCGAGAGTTCGAACTTCATGTAGCAACGCTTGATAGCATGTCCAGAAATCTGGATTCGCGTGATGGTTCAAAGTAACGTAGTCCGACCCGCAGCGTGATCTTCCAGTGCCTTACGCGCCAAGGCATCTAATTTTCCAGCTTTGGCATCTTGCTCGATTTGGCGATCCCAAGCATCCGCTTCAAATGCAAGAAACCAGTTTCGGAATTCTATAAATTCCTTAGGGTCAAGCTGCTCGACTTGTCTTTCTAAGATTTCTACTATACTCATATCTATCACCAATTATCTGCGCTTTGCATGTTTAACTACCGGAGCCGCGCCACTCACACTCAGTGAGCGTTAAAATGCCAAAACTGGCTATGGGGAGTAAGCCTCATAGGTCGGCCTTGAGCGAACCGTCAGGCTTGTGGAATACTGCTTTCTACAAAAAATTTCAGTATTCCGACAATCTTGCTGCCATCATCAAAATTATAAAAATAACTGTCTATAGTTGCGGTACCGTCCTGAAGTGATAAAAATTGCCAAAGAACCCCGTCAGTTACGACACCGTAAATCGGAGCAATCGGTCTGCCTTTTCGCTCATTAAATATTCTTGCTGCTTCCATTTCAGCAATGCATTGGGGTAGCCCGCTGCCTAAATCTGATTTTTTAGCCTCAACAAGGACAACTACAGGGGATGTGATATAAAGCTGGTTATCGCTCTTACTGATAATGCTGTCAGGATTTCCTGTAAGTCCCTTGTCAGCATCTACATTGAATGTATTTTCAAGAAAAAAGCTGATTACAATATGTTGATTCAGTTCCATCAGCACGTTATCCACAATGAGCGATTGCCGTGCGCTTTCCGTATTGATTCGGGTGGCTTTTGTGTAGGCCATTTTCATCGTTTCGATAAACCATGCCGTCAATTTGACAGGCTCAATGTGGCGGTAAAGTTCACTGCCTGCCTCAATAGCAATTCCCAAATCCTGATTGATCTGGTCAAACGTCTTAAAATCACTATATGCCATGATTTTACCTGTGAAAAAGACAAAGCTAACCATTCAATGGACACGCCAAAGGCGTGCACTGCTGGATGGTTTTTTAGCGCTCTGATGATTTTAAACAGTAGGCTGGACTGTCAATTTGAACCCCAACGCCTTCGCGATTTTCGCTACTGTAGAGAAAGCAGGATTCCCTTCTGGAGATAATGCTTTATAAAGTCCTTCACGAGTCAAACCCGTGTCTCTAGCAAGTTGGGTCATGTTCCTTGCACGGGCAACGATAGCCAACGCATGAACAATAAAGGCAGAATCATCTCCCGCTTCTTCTAGACAGGCTTCCAGATACAACTGAATATCTTCTTCTGTTTTAAGATGCTCTGCTGAATCCCAACGGGTTGTAGCAATGGCCATACTTTAATCCTCAATCAGCTTGGCGATTTCTTTGGCACGTGCGATATCTGAGGTTTGGTTACTCTTATCACCGCCAGATAGAAGTATGACTACAACCAAGCCACGCTGTATAAAATATACTCTATAGCCTGAGCCGTAGAAGATACGTAATTCACTTACGCCTTCACCTACTGGAGCCACATCACCGAAATTACCCATTTCCACTCTGTCGATACGCGCTTGGATTCGCGCTTTAGCTCGACGGTCTTTTAAGCCATCAAACCATTCGGTGAATATCTCGGTTTTTCGGATTCCTATCATATTTGAACTTTAGTTCACGCATGATAGACCGTCAACTACAGTTCACGATACTTGTTGTTCTGTTTTGCGCTAACGCCTCGCATCACTGGAAAAATTAACCTGCAGAGCGAAGCAGCGCAGGTTAATTTTGTCCGTGTGTATGCGTTTGCTAGCTGCCATACCGCTTTAGCTGTAATAACCGAGGACCGAAATTAACAAATTCTTTTTTGGATTTCTTTTCTTGTTCTCTGAGTGCCTCACAAATTTTATTTAAATCGTTTCCGTAGTGCGCAGCATGCTCCGCGCGATATTTTCGAATTTCTTCGACTACAGGATCTTCGATCATGATATTCGCCTCAATTCTTCAGGTGAACAAAGCTCTAGGCATTGATAGCCCAACCCTCTTCAATGATACGCCGAATTGCTGCCTTTGTAGTTGCATTGTTGATGTGCCTAAAATTCCAGGTGAGGAGGAATTCAACACCGTTGGCCGCAGCAATCCCAATATGCAAAGCATCTTCTGCGCTATTTAATGGCACAGCTTTCATGAACAAGAGTTGTTCTGCTATTGCTAAATGCTTAGATTTGGAATTTTTTCTGTTACTGACAATCGTTTAGAAGCCGCTTCTGGGTGACATTGCGCAATTTCTTGCTCTACTAACTTTGATACGTAAACAGCGTAATGATGAAAATTGTCAGTCCACCATGCCTCGGTTATTGCTTGACGGGCAGCCTTGACCAGATCATTACTCGGACGAGCCGTGAGGTAGCTGACAACTGATGATTCGATGTAGACCTTTGGTTTCATTACTTGATTACACAGTGAATTGCCAGTCTTTTGCAGCTAACGCCCATGTTCAGCGGCCCCAAACGTAGCGAAGCGTTTGCGCAATAATGCCGAAGGATTGCGCAAAAAGCCGCGCGGAGTTTGGGGTCCGCTGGAACTACTTGTTAGCCGCTTTATCGACAAGTTGGCCATCCACAAATTTATGGAGCACGCTGGACACCAGCGTTTGATAAGGAATGCCTTCTTTTAGGGCGCGGGCTTGAAGTGCCCTGAGATCCCTGGAAGACAGGCGAATATTGATACGAGCATCTTTCTTAAAGGTTGCTTCGGCATATTTTTGATGCTCCGCGATTTTTTTGGATACCTCTTTGGCCAGCTTGAGTTGACCACTCTCAAAAGCTTCTAGGATTTCCTTTTCTTCAGAATCAAGCTTATTCATCTGAACTACCACGATACTGTTTAGTAGCCTTGCGGCTGGGAATGATGGTTTTCAGGAAGATTTCCTCCTCGTTCTCAACGAATGGAACGAGGTAGGCGTAGCCCTCAATGACGACAACGGAGATTTGTTGGTCTGGATACCGTTCTTGGTTCGGGTGTTCAAAGATATCGACTTCATTCCCGAGCTGGATATTCAGCACAACCTCTTCAAAGGAAATGCCCCGTTCTGCCTTGAGAAGCTCGTTCTTCTCCAGATTCCATGCAAAGGTTTTCATCCTTGAAGTCTAGCGCATCGTGTGCCTTTTGTCTTCTTTACGGCTAACGGGGCGGGCACGAAGCGTCTGCCGGACGCACATGTTAGCGCCATAGCTTAACTAAAGCTTACAACCTCAACATTTAATTAAATTCGGTAAACCCCCGGCTCTGCCGGGGGACTCTCATGGGTTTGACCGTTACGGCGGTCGGTTGAATTCTCCACGGTTCCTTCAACAACCGAGGCGAATCGGCCATGAGTGCGTATCGAAGCTTGAGTCATACCCGGTGGGATTGTAAATACCATGTCGTGTTTATCCCAAAGCGTCGGAAGAAAGTGATTGATGGTCAGGTCAGAGTCCTGTTAGGGGCCATTTTTCATGAGTTAGCTGGGCATAAGGAAGTTGAAATCATGGAGGGCCATTTGCAGCCGGATCATGTGCATATGTGCGTGAGGATACCTCCCAAATTAGCCGTATCCAATGTGGTTGGGTATTTGAAGGGTAAAAGCGCCATCATGATGGCGCGTCAATTTTCGGGTAAGGAGAGAATTTTACCGGCGAAAGTTTCTGGGCGCGGGGTTACTTTGTATCGACGGTTGGACTGGATGCGGCGACCATCGTCGCCTATATCAAGAACCAGGAGGATGAGGAAGAACGCGATGATCCGATGAGATTTCGGATGTAGCGGTCCTCCTGCCGCTTTGAGCGGCCTCATTGGCTCATAACCCCTTTGAGGAGTTCATATCATAAGCCCCCGGCTTTGCCGGGGGTGATTTAACTGTTGAGACCTCCCGAACCAAGCGAAGGTCCTTTCAACGACCCAACGTCGGGGTAAAACCTGAAATTCTTTCTTTACTTTATTATCGTTAATAATTTCAAAGCGCACCGGGTGCGTGCCCCAGAGGACGTCGAACACGCTCGGCCACGCTGTGGAAACTGGGTGGCGGTCGCATACAGGCAGCTTCCGGTGGCAACCGTTGAAAATACGCACCGCGTCCACGGGCGAGGTGAACAGGTTTGCTAATGGGGGATAGCAACCCGCGTGCGCTCCAACAACTCTGCGCCCGTCGCGCAGAGGATGATCCACTCGCCGATTTGGGTCAGTTGCTCGGGGTCGGTCACGCGCTCCAGCCGTGGCGTCAAAGCGGTGGCGGTTTCTGCGCCAAAGCGTAGATGGACCATCCGAAGCAGCGTTGAACGCTCATTTTGGAGTCCTTTCTCCAATCCTTTCTCTAGTCCTTCGGCAAGCCCTTCTATCCGGCCTTCTGTCCGGCCTTCCGTCCGGCCTTCAGCCCGCCCTTCAGCCAATCCTTCGGCGCGCCACTCCTGTTGCCATTGTTGTACCCGTTGCGCAAGCATGGTGTGTACCTCTTCCAGTTCGATCAGGGGTTCACGGGAAATATCGTTGGTGCCGGCGAGGATCACGCGCTGGATCCAGAGGGTGAAGCTGCGACGCAAACCGGCTTGTTGCGGCGCTTGGAGCCCGTTCAGTAAGGCGGTGACGACCGCCAGGAGGTTTTCGGCGTTGCGGCTGTTTTCCAGGCGAAAGACCGCAGCCACCCAATTGCGTACCGGGAGCAGAGAGGATTCCGGGTAGGCGCCTTCATCCAAGAGCAGGTAGCGCTGTTGGGGCTGATAGACCTGCAATTCCTGAGGGGCGGGATGGAGCAGTTCCGACAGTTCGACCGCCGCTTTCCAGCGCGTTTCGCCATTGTAGAGCACGATGGGCAAGACGGGCGGTAAGCGATCCTGGTACAGCGATTGGCTGCGAATCAAGTCCTGATAGAGCAATCCGGTGTCGCTGAGAATCCGCACTGCCATGAAACGATCCACCGTAGATTGGAATTCCAGCAGCAGATACACATATAGCCAATGCTCCTGAAAGCGCACTCGCCAGACGACATCATCGTGACGGTCACGCAGGTCATCGGTCACGTAGCTGGCGTTGACCTTCTCCAGCGTGGAGAAGTCCAGGGCCTGCACCCAGGCGTGCGGCACAAAGCCCCGCAACAGGTCTTCGACCCTTTCGGCGTGGGAGAACAGGAGTTTATAGCGGGCATCGTGCATGCGCGGAGTGGACGCTTTCTTGCGGCCTGGGCCATCCTTTGGGGCCGAAATCGGTTCAAGGCGTCGCGGGCGGGACTTGAGATGCTTATCACGCGCGCATCCGCGTTCTTCCGGTCGCTGAAGATGCGCGCCGCGTCCACGGGCGACGCAGCGTTTACTCAGCGTCCATCGGGGATGCCCGGAACGTTCCGTGTCCCCGATGGATGCGGGAGCCGATTCTGCGGTCGTTCCGATGGCGGTCGGGTATCCGTCGACGACGAACCAGTATGCAGCGCCTTGAAAAACGAGCGGTGTGCGCCACACCTTATATATAAGGTGTGAGCGGGAGTCCGCGTCCGGGTGACCGGAACCGATGCGTGGCGCCCGCTGCTTCTCAGTCTTTAAGTATCCGCGCCACTTGGGTCAGCTGAAACGGTCGGCCGGAGCGGGCGACTTCGCCGCTCTCCTGAAGCCGCGCCACGATAGCGCGCAGCGAATACCCGGCCTGACGATCCTGACGCACGCGCGTTCGGATGCGTTGCTCGGGCGCGTCCTCGATCAAGGTTACGCCATCCGCCGCCAGGCGGTAGCCATAGGGAAGGGTGCCGACCCGGCCGCCGCGCGCTTTCTTGTGGGCCATGCCCAATTTCACGCGCTCGATGATTTGATCGCGCTCGAATTCCGCCAGGACGCTGAGCATGCGAAAGACCATCTTGCCCGCCGCGCTGGTGGTATCGATCTTTTCCGATAGCGATACCAGACCCACTCCGGCGCGCGTGAGTTGTTCGCTGAGATCCAAGGTATCGCGCACACTGCGGGACAAGCGCGACAGGGCATAGACCACCAGCACATCGCCGGATGCGCAGGCCTGCACGGCCGCTTGCAAACCGGGACGATTCT
>JAGRHK010000099.1 GCA_020444985.1 Candidatus Competibacteraceae bacterium | reverse complement strand
CATGAAGGCGCTGTGCACCCCGAGTCGCGCCAGCCCGACGGCGACGTTGCCCGGTGCGCCACCCGGCGCCTTGATGAAGGCCGGCGCGTCGATCAAACCCGTGCTGGTCACGGTGGGGACAAAATTGATCAGCAGTTCGCCTAGACAGATTGCAGCGGCCATGTTGCGGTTTCTCGCCCCAGAAAGAATTTGAGAATTGTCATCCGAGCATCTTTACACGCTGGACAGGGCATTTAGTCTTAAATAGTGTAGTTCCATACGCCCACAATGATGGGCACGCCATTACCCGTGGAAAAAAACATGAACAATCCGTCGCTTTTCGACGAAGCCGATCAGAACCGGTTATTCGATCGCCTGCTAACAGGTTCCCTGGACCAGATGGAATCTCTGGAACAGGCCATCTTCCGCATTCGGTTCGATCTGTACCTACCGGATGTGCTGAGGCCCTTGATGAAGCTGTACGGCGAGCGCCCGGACTTTGCCGCGCATCTCGAAAACCTGCTGAGCATCGTGGCCCGGGCCTACGCCAGCCGGCCGGAGGCATTGCGCCTGCTCGACCTGCGGCGGGTGAGTGCACCCGACTGGTTTCAGCAGCCCAACATGATCGGTTATGTCTGCTATGTGGACCGTTTCGCCGGCGACCTGGCGGGTGTCAGGAACAGGATTCCGTATCTGAAGGAACTCGGGGTCACTTACCTGCACCTGATGCCGCTGCTCAAACCGCGCCCCGGAGCCAATGATGGCGGTTATGCCGTACTGGATTACCGCGAGGTTAATTCTGCTTACGGCACCTTGGAAGACTTGCGCGAACTGACGGCAGCACTGCGCCAGGAAGGCATCAGTCTGTGTATCGATCTGGTGTGCAACCACACCGCAAAAGAACATGAGTGGGCACGCCAGGCTGTAGCCGGCGATCCAACTTATCAAGACTACTACTACATGTTTCCCAACCGGGTGATGCCGGATCAATATGAAATGACCTTGCCCGAAGTCTTTCCCGATTTCGCGCCGGGTAATTTCACTTTTTACGACAGTTGCCAGCGTTGGGTGTGGACCACGTTCAACGAGTATCAGTGGGATCTGAACTACGCCAATCCAGCGGTTTTGGCCGAGATGCTGGACATCATGCTGTTTCTAGCCAATCAGGGGGTGGAGATTCTGCGCCTGGATGCCGTTGCCTTCCTGTGGAAGCGTCTGGGAACCGACTGTCAGAATCAGCCCGAAGCGCATGCGATTTTACAGGCATTCCGGGCGCTGACCCGGATCGCTGCCCCCGGCTTGTTGTTCAAAGCCGAAGCGATCGTCTCGCCCGACCAGCTGCTTCCCTACCTGGGGCTGGGCGCGGCTACCAACAGGGAGTGCGAGATTGCCTACCACAATTCGCTGATGGTGCTGCTGTGGAGCAGCCTGGCCGAGCGCCGCGTGGTGTTGATGACACACGCCTTGCAGAACATGCCGGATACGCCCGTCGGTTGCGCCTGGCTGACTTACATCCGTTGCCATGACGATATCGGCTGGGCGGTGCGTGACGAGGACGCCGCAGCGGTTGGCCTATCCGGTTTCCTGCACCGCGCCTTTCTCAGCGATTTTTACAGCGGTCGTTTTCCCGGCGCCTTCGCTCGTGGCATGACTTTCCAATACAACCCCAAAACCGGCGACCGGCGGATCAGCGGCGCCCTGGCATCTCTGGCGGGATTGGAAGCCGCAGCGGAGCAACACAATTGGCAGGAAACCGATCTGGCGGTGCGCCGCATCCTGTTGCTGCACGCCATGATTCTGGCTTTCAATGGCATCCCCATGATCTATATGGGTGATGAGCTGGGCTTGCTGAACGATCCTAGTTATCAGGATGACCCGAACCTCGCCGACGACAATCGCTGGGCGCATCGCCCCTTCATGGATTGGCATCAGGCCGAGCAGCGGCATGACTGGCAGACGCTCACCGCCCGGATCTTCCAGGCCATCCGCAGCATGATTCAAACGGCTAAACACACTCTGAATCTACATGCTCAGGCGCGCTGTTACGCGGTCTGGACGCACAACGAGCAGGTTTTTGGGTTGATCCGCGCCAGCGCACGCGGGAAATTGTTAGTGCTGGCCAACTTTAGCGAACATGACCAGACCGTGCCCCGCCACCGGGTCCACGACATGGGATTTACCGGAGAGCTGATCAACCGCCTGGAAGAACAGTCGCTCGATAGCTGGTCGGATTTGAAACTCGAACCCTACCAAGCGCTGTGGCTGGAGCAGGTTCCCGAGGATTGAATGTGTTGCGATAAATATCCAGAACGGTGTTTTCCATAAGCACTGTTAGTATTACAATTTTATTGCTTTTATTCTTGTTCAATTACAACACAACACCTCATTTCCATAATAAGAATGGGAGAAAATGATTATGAAAAAATCCGCACTAGGTACTGGTATTGCGCTGGCACTCATGACAGGGACTCCATCCCATGCTGCAGACACAGATGCTTTATTAAAGCGGCTTGAGGAGTTGGAGAAACGCATGGAACAAGCGGAAAGACGTGCTTCCCAAGCGGAAAACAAGGCGCAGAAGGCTGAGCAACGCGCCCAGCGCGCCGAGGAACAAGCTAAAAAAGCCGAATCACGGACTCTGACGGGCAGAACCAAGACCAAGCAAGCCGAAATTCAAGCCCAACAAGCCGACATCCAGGCCAAGCAAGCAGAAATCCAGGCTAAGCAAGCGGAAATCCAAGCACAAGAAGTAGCCGCTCGGGAAGCAGCAACAAAGAGCAAGGATACTGGAGGACCTGAGTTTTCCTTCCATGGTTACGCGCGGGCGGGCTTCCTGACCGACGATTCCGGTCATAACGTCAAGGAAGTCGGTCCTTATATGACGCCCGCAGGTGATATTGGTGGCCCCATTGGACGGTTGGGGGTAGAACCCGATAAATATGTGGAAGCGGTCTTTGACAGCAAGATCACCCACGAAAGCGGCGCCTATTCCAAGTATCGGTTGATGATCGCCGACGGAGTGCGAACCAACAACGATTGGACTTCTGATGAGAGTGGTGTAAATGTCCGTCAGCTCTTTGCAGAACTTGGCAATCTGCAAAGCTTTTCCAACTCCAATGTTTTTAAGGATGCTGTGCTATGGGCTGGCAAACGCTTCGATCGGAATAACTTCGATATTCACTTCTACGATTCAGACATCATCTTCCTGGCAGGTACCGGTGCTGGGATTTACGATGTCAAACCGACTGAAGATTGGTCAACCAATCTAACCTTGTACGCACGGAATTTTGGCACGATCGATCCCACGAACGAAGAAGTTCAGAGCTATATCGCATCCAGTAACAACTATCTAGGCCCTTGGCAGTTCATGTTGTCTGGCCTATGGGCTGCTAGTAATGACGAGCGCGTCTCCATACCGGAGACTAAAGCAGCGGAAAGTGGCGGCCACATCTTAGTTGGCCATAGCCGACCCGATTTCTACGGGTATTCTCAAGGCCAAGGCTTTTCCAAGACTGGAATCATTTATGGCTATGGTTTGGGCGCTGAACCCAAAGCCATCGGCAGTCGCGGCGACCTAACCAAAAATGCCCAAAGCGTCCGCTTTTACACCTTTGGGGTAACGCCGATCAACGATCACTGGCGGATTGCCCCCGCTTTGATGGCGCAATACAGCAAAGACCTCTTCTATAAGGGAGATAAATACAGTTGGGCCTCCCTCAATCTGCGTCTCGAACAACCCATTACCAAAAATTTCATGATGGCGTATGAGGCCAGCTATCAATATCAGGATCTCGATACGGGTTCTCGCTCCGGCTCCAATGGCAAAACCAAAGCCAGTGGTAGTTTCTATAAATTCACTCTGGCGCCAACCTTCAATCTCGATACCGACGCTGGTTTCTTTCAGCGCCCAGCGTTGCGTGGCTTCATCTCCTATCTCACCTGGGATGATAATCTGAACGGTTTCAATTACGGCGACTCCATAGATTCCGATCAATTCTCCTTAACCACCTGGGACGGGACGGATCATTGGTTATTCGGAGTGCAGATGGAAACCTGGTTCTAAATCGAGCAACGCGGCTAGCCACGATGAATGGGTGAGTAGCCGCAGACCGTTGCGCCCACAGCGATTGCAGGTACATGCGGTTGTAGCAGGTGCTGGCAAGCGCTGTGGGCATATCGAATCACTGCGGCTACCAGCCACCACGGAATTTAACGTGGCGCAATCGGTTTTCCAGTATCTGCAAATTGCTCGTTGCCGTTCCTTGTCCCTGAAGCACCTTATGTACCGCTTCCCAGAAATGGGTCGTTACCGCCATGTAATCTGTACCGGTTTGTGGAACAGGACGGGCCACTGCATCCTGCATGGCGGGCCGCATCTTGGCTAAAAATGGCGTGGCCGCCAGGATTTCGGGATCATCATACAGGCGCATGATGGTTGGCGGATAGGCACCCCCGATAGCACGCTGTTTCTGGACGGTTTCGCTGGTCAGATAACGCACCAGATCAGCGGCTACTTCCGGGTGCTTGGAATATTTGGAGACGGCCAGTTGCCAGCCACCCAAGACACTGGCGGGAAACCCTTTAGCGCCACCTTGTGGTAGCGTTAATGCACCGATTTTAGTCGCTACTGGACTGTCCTTGGCGTTGAGCAGTGCCCACGCAAAGGGCCAGTTGCGCATGAATACGGCGTTGCCTGATTGAAACATCTGGTACGCATCTTCCTCGTTAAAGGAAAGCACTTGTGGCGGTGCGACCGTATCGATCCAGCTCGCCGCCCGGGCAATGGCCAGGATTGCCTGAGGGTTGTCGATGGTGATGGCGCCTTCCATATCGACCACCGTGCCACCATCATAAGCGGCGATCCATTCCAGTGCATTACAGCTCAAACCTTCGTAGGCAGCACCCTGAAAGACATAGCCCCACATCTCTGCGCGGCCCGCCTTGCGCTCTTGGGTCTGGATATACAGTGCGGTATCGATCAATTCCGACCAGTCCTTTGGGGCCGATAATCCGTATTTTTCCAGCAGATCCTTGCGGTAGTACATCAAACCCACATCGGTGAACCAAGGCATGCCCACCAGATGACCATCGACCGTATTGTTCGCCACAATAGCCGGGAAGTTCTGCTCGATGTCGGCTTGGCTGAGGTACTGTTTCAGATCGACAAAATGCTTGGCCATCAAGCCGGTCCAGATGATATCGATCTGGTATACATCGATACGACTATCGCCTTGGCCCAGATCGATCAAATACTGAAAAAAGCGTTCGTTACTTCTTTTGGGAGGGGTAGCCAGCGTGACTTGGTGACCGGTTTCCTTGGCCCAGGCGCTGGTGGCCTGCTCGCAGAAATCCCGCTCCTGACCGACCGTACCGCAGGAAATAGTCAAGTTCACCGCCGAGGCGGGGAGTGAAACGGTCAGTAGCGCGCCCAAAAATAAAGCCGATAAAGTTGCGTGCATCATCATAGCGCGTCCATGAAAAGGGTAATTGACTTGGGAGAGTGATCCACTTTGGATCCAACCCGGTTATTAAATAATGGGCTGAGTCTCAGCAGTCGCCTCGATCAATCGTTTGAAAGCCCGCCCTTTTTCATTGAACAGATGGCAGTGGTGCGCTGCCAAGCCGAGCGTGAGTCGGTCCCCCATTTTCGCCATTACATCGCCTTCTTGACGCAAGATGACTGGATTCTCGATCCCTTGCACTTGGGTGTAGATGAAGGTGGATTCGCCCAAATGCTCCAGGTAGGCGACCTCGGCCTGAATGGTATTGTCAACGTCGGCGCCCAGGGTGACATGTTCAGGGCGAATACCCAGCGTTACCGCATCGTCGGGTTTTGCGTCCGTAACATCGACCGCAGCGCGTACCATCGTACCATCCGGTAGGGTGACGGTGGCGTGGGTGGCTTCGATCTGCGTCAAGCGGCAAGGCAGGAAATTCATCTTGGGCGAGCCGATGAAGCCTGCGACGAACAGGTTGACTGGGTGGTGGTAGAGTTCCAGCGGGGGGCCAACCTGGGCAATGCTGCCATCTTCCAGCATGGCCTGACCGGCATTTAGCAGCACGATTTTATCCGCCAGGGTCATGGCTTCCACTTGATCGTGGGTGACATAGATCATGCTGGCGCCCAGATCATGATGCAGCTTGGAAATTTCGATCCGGGTTTGTACCCGTAGCGCCGCATCCAGATTGGACAACGGCTCATCAAACAGGAAGACCCCCGGTTTGCGCACGATAGCCCGACCAATGGCTACGCGTTGCCGCTGACCACCGGACAACTCCTTCGGCAGGCGATCCAGCAGGTGCTCGATTTGCAGGATCTTTGCCGCCCAGTGCACACGCTCCTTGATTTCGTCACTGCCTTGTTGCTTGGCCAGTTTCAGACCAAAGGCCATGTTGTCGAAAATCGTCATGTGCGGGTATAGG
>JAGRHK010000098.1 GCA_020444985.1 Candidatus Competibacteraceae bacterium | reverse complement strand
GTGGTAGCTGTGATCGTAGCCATCCTGCATCCGCAAGGTCAGTGGCGCCTGACGGTCGGCGCACGCCGTGCGCAATGCTTCAGGAAACAATTGTTCAGCAAGAAACTCGTCCGCAGTTCCTTGATCGATCAGTAACGGTAAGGCAGGCGCGCCGGCTTCGATCAGGCAAGTGGCGTCATAGGCGGCCCACGTCTGGGCATCTTCGCCCAGATAGGCGCGAAAACACCCTTGACCCCATGAACATTGTATCGGGTGGGCGATGGGCGCGAAGGCCGACACCGACCGATACGCGCCCGGTTCTTTCAAAGCGCAGATCAATGCGCCATGCCCGCCCATGGAATGGCCGCTGATCGAGCGCAGACCTGGAATGAGCGGTAATGCCGCTTCAACCAAGGCCGGCAGCTCGCGGGTCACATAATCGTACATTTGATAATGCTGAACCCACGGTGACTGCGTCGCGTTGACGTAAAAGCCAGCGCCCTGGCCGAGATCATAACGGTCTGGCGCATCCGGGATGTCCATTCCCCGAGGACTGGTGTCGGGAATAACCAGCGCTAGACCGAGTGCGGCTGCATACCGTTGCGCACCGGCCTTGACGCGGAAATTATCGTCCGTGCAGGTCAAACCGGATAACCAGTAGACCGCTGGAACTTTGGCGGTTTGCGCTTGAGGCGGCAAATACACCGAGAACGTCATCGGGCAATGGCAGCAAGCCGAAACGTGGCGATAGCGATGCAGCCAACCGCCAAACTCCTTGATGGATTCGATTTTCTCCACGACATGCAGCTCCTAGAAGAGAATGACCGAGCGAATGCTCTTGCCTTCGTGCATCAGGTCAAATGCCGTATTGATCTCTTCCAGCGGCAGGGTATGCGTGACCATGCGATCCAGTTCAATGCTGCCCTGCAGATAGTTTTCGACATAGCCCGGCAACTGGCTACGTCCCTTAACCCCGCCAAACGCGGTTCCTTTCCAGGTGCGGCCCGTCACCAACTGGAAGGGGCGCGTGTGAATTTCCTGACCGGCCCCTGCTACGCCGATAATGGTCGAGACGCCCCAGCCCATGTGGCAACATTCCAGCGCCTGACGCATGACTTCAACATGGCCAATACACTCAAATGAATAGTCCACGCCGCCGTTCGTCATCTCCTTGATGGCATCGACAACATGCCCGTCAATCTGCGCTGGATTCAGCGTGTCGGTCGCGCCCAACGCTGTCGCCATGGCAAATTTATCCGGATTGACGTCGACCGCGATGATCCGCCCTGCCTGGGCCATGACCGCCCCTTGGATGACCGAAAGACCGATGCCGCCGAGACCGAAGACCGCTACGGTGGAACCCGGCTCTACTTTTGCCGTATTCAATACCGCGCCGATGCCCGTGGTGACGCCGCATCCCAGCAAACAGACCTTATCCAGGGGCGCCGCCGGATTGATCTTCGCCAAGGCAATTTCCGGGACAACCGTGTATTCCGAAAAGGTCGAGCATCCCATGTAATGAAACAACGTCGTCCCCCGACACGAGAAACGGCGCGTATGGTCAGGCATATAGCCCGTCCACACGGTGTCCGCGATAGACTGGCATAGATTCGTTTTAGTGGAGCGGCAATATGCGCATTCGCCACATTCGGGAATATAGAGTGGGATCACATGGTCGCCGGGTTTCAGCCCTTTTACGCCAGGACCACACTCCACCACCACGCACCCTCCTTCATGACCCAGGATACAGGGGAACGCGCCTTCCGGATCGTCACCCGACAGGGTGAATGCATCTGTGTGACACACCCCCGTCGCCACAACCTGTAATAAGACTTCCCCCTCCTTAGGACCTTCAACATCGACTTCCTCGATCACTAGCGGTTTTTGCGGTTCCCAAGCTACAGCAGCGCGTGCTTTCATGAATTGGCTCTCCAACCAGGCTGAATAGATTCATGATAGATTGTCTTGGCAGGAAAGGGCTTGTCAAGCTGTCGAGCCGAGGACGCTTTGCAGCCGTCAATGTGCGGGCGGTGACCACTGTCAGGCGTCCGGTCTGGGGATTTGAAGCGGCGTACCTTTACTCTTGGGAAACCGGATCATCCAAGTCTTGCCACCACTCTGCTTTCGGTTCGGGATAACGCGCCAGCCATACCTTCAATAGCTCCGCGTGCTCTCTTTCCTCTGCGGCGAACTGGAGCGCCGATTCCCGTACCGCTGGATCGTCGGCATTTTCAGCCACATTGGCGAAAAAGGCTTCGGCGCGCTCTTCACACGCCAAGACCAGACTCAGCGCCTGATACGGATTCATTCGGTAATGACCTTGGCCCACGGGTATGCTTTCTGGTGATTCGGGGTCTTGCCACTGATAATCCCAGGGCGCGAGTGTGCGGGGTTCACCGCCCGCCAAGCCTTCCACCTTATCCACATGCTGCTGTTCAATGGCGGCCATCTTACGAAACAGTTCGGCCAGCTCGGGCTTGTTGTGCACCTCCATTTGCCCTGCCAGATCCTCATAACGTTCCACCGCTTCGCGCTCCAACTCATGAGCATGCGCAAGAAACGCATCGAGTGTGCTGATGGTTTGATTCATAGGGCCAGATCCTCTTCGATGGCACGGAGATCATGGTTGGATGTATCGACCGTAGCGCTATAGCAGGGGCGATTACCGACGTAGAAAACCCCGGTGGTGAAACCGTCGTCGCTGAGCAAACGATGGCCCGCCACAGCAGGATCGTTGGTGGATTCCACCGAACTGGGATGCACCGTTTTCTTCCAGAATCTTTCTTCCGGGCGATAGGTTACGCAGGGACTCAACACCTGCACGAAGGAAAATCCCGGATGCTGAATCGCCTCCACCAACAGACGCGCAACCCCATTGGGATCACCGGAAAAACCACGGGCAATGAAATTGGCACCCGACGCTAATGCCACCGCTAGCGATGCGAAGGGACTGAACCCGGTGCCACCTGGGGCGATTTTGCTATCCCAGTCCGCCGGACTCGTCGGTGAGGGCTGGCCCTTGGTCATGCCGTATACCTCGTTGTCCATCACCAGCAAAGTCATATCCACATTGCGTCGGCAGGCATGAATAAAATGATTGCCCCCAATGGAGAAGGCATCGCCGTCGCCACTGGTCACGATCACCGTCAACTCGGGTCGGGCCAGCTTCAGCCCGGTGGCCACCGCTGGAGCACGGCCATGCACGCCGTGAAACCCATAACACTGGGTGTAGGCGGGAATACGCGATGAGCAACCGATGCCAGAAATGATCGCGACTTGTTCTGGTGGTAGCTCCAGATAGGCCAGCGCCCGAAACAGAGAAGTTTCCACCCCGAAATGACCGCAACCGGGACACCAGATCGGCTTAACCGTCGATTTGTAGTCCTCGTGGGAGTAACGCGAGACGAGCGGTTCCGCTTTATTCATGATCGATTTCCTGCAACAGGTGGTTCAGCACCTCGCCCGGACGAATAGGCAAAGGACCCGGTCGGCTGATGACCTCGACCCGATCGGGCAAGGTGTAATGGGCGCGAAGAAAATGGTGAAACTGGGCGGAATGACTTTGCTCCACCACCAGTACGCGCTGGATACCCTGCAAGGCCAGCGTCATATGCTCCGGTCGTGTCGGCGACAATAAACGCAAGGCGATCACTTTAACGGCCAAGCCCGCAGTACGCGCCTGGGCTGCTGCCTCAAGAACCGCAGCCGTGGTTGATCCCCAGGTCAAAACCGCCGTTTCGCCTTCGCCATCGATCTCCGCCCAAGCCTTCCCATAGTCGTATTGCTCTAACTTGAGACGGCGTTTGTCCAATTGCAGCAAATGGTCAGCGGCGCTACTGGATGGCGTACCGTGCGCATTGTGCTCCAAGCCATCAGCGGTGTACTGCCCGCCCAAGGCGCCGGGAATGGCCATCGGCGAAATACCATCCTCGGTCAGGGCATAACGGTCATAACGCGCAGCGCCCACCTCCGCAATGCGCCGGGGTGGTCCATCAGGAAGTGGAGCGGGTCGTTCACAGACGGTCAATGCTTGCCCCATGAATTGATCGGACAAAACAATGGCAGGGCACTGTAAGGTTTCCGACAATTGCACCGCCCATTGGGTCGTAACCAAACAATCGGTGACCGATTGTGCGGCCAGCACTAAATGGGGCGCATCGCCATGCAGACCATACAAGGCAATATTCAGATCCGACTGCTCGGATTTGGTTGGAATACCGGTAGAGGGGCCGCCACGCATCACGTTCACCACCACAGAGGGGATTTCCGCTGCGACCGCCAATCCCAAGGTCTCGGTCATCAGCGCCAAGCCGGGACCGGAGGTGATGGTCATGGAAGGGATGCCGCCGAACGATGCGCCTAACACCATGTTCATCGAGGCAATTTCATCCTCAGCCTGAATCAGATGCCCTCCTAATTTTTGTAGGCGAAGGGCCAACCACTCCGACAAGTCCGTCGCCGGGGTGATGGGATAGACCGCAGCAAAGCGGATCCCGCCTCGCAGCGCGCCTAAAGCAGCGGCTTGGTTGCCGGTCACCAACCAGTGTGTGCCCGTATCACGCGGCGACGGTGGAGCGAGGCGTTGGGTATCAGGAAAAGTGGTCGCCAATTGGCCACCTGCGGCCAGTGCATCGGTAGCATGGGTAACGGATAGCCCTTTTCCACTCAAGGCGCGGACCACCGCTTGCACCGTATCATCCATCGGGATGCCGAGCAGTTCAGACAACATGCCCAGCGCCAAAAGATTAGGTCGGGCATTCGGTAGCTCATCGGCCAAATCGGTGAACGGCAAGGGAATTAAGTGGGCGCCCGTCGCCAAGATCGCCGACGGCGGATCTCCCCCTTCAGCATCGGCAAAAATCAGACTTTTATCGTTCAGAGGGATTTCGGCGATAAAGCGGCCCGCGTTGTGCCAATCCAAAGCCACCAACACATCATAACGATCGCCGTGACCCGTTACGGGGGTGGGCGCTAAACGCACCATCGCCAGCGCTTCGCCACCACGAATCTGCGGCCCTACCGAGCGGGTCAGCAAACCGTACCAACCTGCCTGACCTGCTGCTTCCAGCAGTAAGCTGCCGGTGGTAATGGCGCCGGCTCCACCACTGCCCATAATGGCAATGGAAGTGGCCTGTGTTTGAGAGCAAGGAACATTCATAGTGCATCGCCAGGGGTGGTTTCAGAGAAAAGTGAAGCCTTCCCTTACCTATGCAATGAATACGCCAGCGATACCCTTGCTGCTATCGGAGGCGTACAGTTTGATAGTCGCCGACAAAGAACCGGAGGCTGTACGCCGCATTCTTGTGTAAGAACATAAGGAGGTGAAATTATGGCGACGAAAAGAATACTTTCAACTTATTGAAAGTAAGTTGTATCTTTTGCAATATGCGAGGACGCGAAAACTCAATCAGCCATCCGGGCACACGTCGCCTGGTGAACGCTTACGCGTCATCCGACTTCCAGATCCCGCACACCGCCCGAAGACAAAAAGTGCGAATGGACTCGGTCAATTGCTCCTTAGTCGCGCGTGTTGTGCGTCGTGGGTCCATAGGGCCGACCAGCGCCTCGGTGAACGCGCCAACGAGACAAGCGGCGCTGGCGTCCGCGTCCTGCTGCGGGATCTCTCCCTTCTCCATACCATCCACCAGAATCGCCTTGAATACATCCCCAAATTTCTTGCGGTAGCGAATACGCGCCGTGTCTACTTCGGGATCGACCGGCTCGGCGATGAAGGCGTAAGCCAGATTGGGACCGGCCAGGGCGCGCCGCACGAAGCTGACAACGGCCGCTCCCAATCGCGTTGGCGCGGGGCTTGGACGGTTAGCGATCTCGGTCAGAATCTCAATTTCCTGCTCGACCGCAGCAGATAAAACCTCCACGAACAGCTCGGCTTTCGAGGGAAAGTAGCGGTAAATCATCCCCGTCGAAACGCCGGCCGTTGTCGCAACCGCCGCGATTTGGGCATCGCGGAAACCTCCTTCGGAAACCAGCTTGCGCGTTGCCAACAGGATGCGATCCCGATTGTTGGCGAGTCTTTCTTCCATTAAGGCTGAACGTCGATATGTCATGAAATGATTCTCAAATCAATAATTGAATGTTTATTCACTTTTTGAAAATAGATTGCTATGATTCAACACAATTGGTTTTTATGCCAATGCGGCTGGCCGCAGAAACCCGCCAAGACAAAGCGCCACTGATCCCGATACAGCCACCAGGAGACGATATGTCATTCCATAGTCTGAATTTCAATCTGGGCGAAACCATCGACATGCTGCGCGACACGGTAAGCGCCTTCGCCAGAAAGGAAATCGCCCCCCGGGCCGCCCAAATCGATCATGATAATCGGTTTCCCGCCGAGCTGTGGACCCAGTTCGGCGATCTGGGATTGATCGGCATGACCGTCGATGAGCAATACGGCGGCGTCAACATGGGCTACCTCGCCCATATCGTTGTCATGGAGGAACTCTCTCGGGCCTCCGCCGCCGTCGGCTTGTCCTACGGCGCCCACTCCAACCTGTGTGTGA
>JAGRHK010000097.1 GCA_020444985.1 Candidatus Competibacteraceae bacterium | reverse complement strand
GCATCTGATCTGGTTTCCCGCCCGCTGGCC
The DNA here is from genome assembly GCA_020444985.1 of Candidatus Competibacteraceae bacterium. GTDB lineage: Bacteria > Pseudomonadota > Gammaproteobacteria > Competibacterales > Competibacteraceae > UBA2383. The sequence continues at coordinate 6,475 of JAGRHK010000097.1, read as the reverse complement.
GGAATCCTACAGCTATACACTGAGCGCCGCGCTCGCCAGCGGCATCCCGATTCTGGCGCCTGACTTGGGCGCTTTTATCGAACGTCTGGACCATCAACCACTGGCCTGGCGTTATGACATTGACCAGTCGGCCGCCCAGTTGCTTGACTGGCTGGAACGATTCCGCGTCCTGCGGCAACAAGATGCTTGGCCGCCGCCCGCTGCGGTGACCAGGCATCTGGAAGAACCAGCGCTCGATCCAGCCTGGTATCGCACGATCTATCCCTGGCTGGCGCATCGTCAGGAACCGGCGACACCATGCGACCCGGGCGTTGGCAGTGATATCCCGCTCCACCCGGCGCGACGCCCGCCTTTCAACCTGCGGCAACGTGATCCGGTTTCCGTGGTGGTGATCCCGGAGCCGCTGGGAGCGCACGTCAGTCCCTGCGCGTATATTCGCCTATTACTTCCGCTGGCGGCGGCCATGCTTGAGCATTCGGCCATCCGTTTCGCTTCTCCCGCAGCGGCCATGCACTATCAGGCCAACCTGTTCGTCACCCAACGCCTGGCGTTTCCGGATCTCCAGACAGCCCGCGCTTTCCACCACCAGTTAAACGCGCAAGGCAGTCGGTTGATTTATGACCTGGATGACGCGCTTCTTGACCTCGATGACGATGCCCATCACGAGGCTGACCAATATCAACCGGCGCGTGCGGTCATTACGGCAATGCTGCAAACCGCTGCTGAAGTCTGGCTGTCCACCGCCACGCTGGCCGAACGGGTTGGCCGGTTGAATGCCCACTGCCAGGTGATTCCCAATCAACTGGATCAACGACTATGGCGGTTGCTGACTGCGCCGGCAATCGCGGCGGATCGCCCCGTGCGCCTGCTCTACATGGGCACTAAAACCCATCGTCACGACTGGCTGCGTATAGCGCCTGCATTAAATCGCCTCGTCCAACGCCATGGCTCAGGCCTCGAAATCCATATCGTCGGCATTGATGAACCCGGCCGTTTGCCGTCCTGGACCCTTGTGCATGAACCCCCGCCTGCTCTTCCCGCCGTTTACCCAGCTTTTGTCCATTGGCTACAAAATCTGGGTCCATTCGCGATCGGCATTGCCCCGCTAACGCCTCATCCTTTCAATCTAGCCAAAAGCGGCATCAAGTTCATGGACTACACTGCGCTTGGCGCAGTCACGGTCGCAGTTGACCTGCCTCCGTATCAGTCGGTCATCCGTCATAACGAGAATGGCCTGCTGGTCACCGATACCGTCGAAGACTGGGAACAGGCTTTGGAATGGCTGATTGCCCAGCCCGAACAGCGACAGGCGCTCTGGCGTCAGGCGCGACAGGACTGGCTGACGCGCTATAGTTATGACGCGACCATCGGCAACCCGCTGGCGGCTCGCCTGATGGAAGTCGCACAAATGGATACCTTCCCTGCAGCCGCCAGTTGATGGAACGCCCTCACCTTCCCCCGCCCCTCTCCCACGGAGAGAGGGGAAATGATCGGGTTTGCGCAATTATCGTCGCCTATCATCCGGATCATCGCCAGTTGTGGAACCTGGTTCAGGAATGCCTGAACCAGTGCGATGGCGTCATTCTGGTGAATAATGGAACGCGGCTGACGGTCGATATGGATCAGTTAGAGCGTTTTCAACTCATCGACGTCGGAGCTAATATCGGACTAGCGGCGGCACAAAATCTGGGGGTGCGTCGGGCGGTGGAGCATCGCTTTGTTTATGTGATTTTTTTTGACCAGGATAGTTTCCCCACAACCAGTCTCGTCCCAGCATTGCGTTCTGCGTTTGAGCGACTAGAAGCCGCAGGAGAGCAGCCTGCCGCAGTCGGTCCGGGTTTGCAGGATCTTCGGGATGGTGTGATCACGCCCTTTGTCCGTTTCCATCTCTGGGGGGTGGAACGGTTTTTCCCGAACGCGGCTCAATCCGTGATCGAATGTGATTTCCTGATCGCTTCGGGACTATTGACGTCCACTGCGCGCTTTCTGACGATTGGCCCCTGGGAAGAAGCGCTGTTTATTGACAATGTCGATTTGGAATGGTGTTTTCGCGCCCGCGCCCGAGGATTTCACTGCTATGGCGCAGCCGAAGCTCAGCTGCTGCATTGTCTGGGTAATGACCTGATTCGCCTACGTCTTTTTGGACGAAATCTGACGATTTATCGTCATGCGCCCTTGCGTCAGTATTCAATCATGCGCAACCGGATTGCTCTTTATCGGCGGCGCTATATCCCGCTCGCCTGGAAAGTTCAGGATCTGCCACGAGCCTTGCTGAAATTCATCCTGTTCAGCCTGATTTTTGGTCCCCGCTGGCGGAATTTGCAATCGATGCTGCGCGGCGTACGGGATGGCTGGCGCGGACGCTTTAACATTTTGATATAAAAAAAGATCACGCCGTCCTTAATCGGTTCAAAGTCATTCTGGCGAATAAAAATTTTCCTTTTCCCCTGCAGAAAACCCGCGATGTCGCCTAGCCATCACTCAGACTATCAGACCCGTGATTATCGCCCTGGCGATGAAACGGCCATTACCGAACTCTTTAGCATAGTGTTCGGTCGCTGTTTGCCCGAAACGCACTGGCGATGGAAATACACCGGATCGGGCTTGACATCGCCCCTTGCACGGCTGGCGTTCGATCGCGACGGCCGCTTGGTCGGACATGCCGGCGCAATCGCTCTGCGCGGTTGGCGAGAAGGGCGGCCCTTACCCTTCTTCCAGATTTGCGATGTGATGGTGCATCCCGCTGCACGCGGGCAACTGGGTCAGCGTAATCTGTTTACCCGGCTCGCCCGGGAATTACTGGAGGAGATCGCGCAACGCTGGCCCGAGGCGTTCGCTTATGGCTTTCCCGGACAACGCCCGTTCCGGCTCGGCGCATATGCCGGGGTTTACGAAGCGGTGGAGCAGACGGTCTGCTGGTCCCGCCCGGTGGGCAAACGGTGGTTACCCCTACCGGGAACACGCGCGCTGGACTGGAACGATGACTGGCTGGATGCCTTCTGGACTGAACAGGCGTCCGCTTTGCCGCTCGCGCTGGTGCGCGACCGAGCCTATCTGAACTGGCGGTACGCTTGCCACCCCCACCGTTGTTACCAACTTCTGGGCCTGCAATTGGCAAGACGCCGGTTTGGCTGGGCGGTCGTCCAACCGGTCGAAAACCGGTTGCGCGTGGTTGACATGCTGGTCGCACGCCGCTGGCTGAAACTGGCGCTGCGCGCTCTGGACCGCGTCGCTGGCGCCAGCGGTATGCAGACAGTCGAAATCTGGCTGCCGTCCGGCTGGCGCGAGACTGTAGACGGCACTCTCGCACCCACCGAGGTGGTAACAACGAACATGGTCTGGCGATTACCGCTCGACACCGCGACGGTGCGCAAGACGCTGTATTACACCATGGGCGATCTGGATATCTTCTGATCGTGCGTCGATCAGGCAATCTCCCAGACGTTCTCCAGATAACAGATGCCCAGCTCACGCGAATCCTTGCGCACTTCCAGTTCCGGCAAAATTTTTTCGTGATAGACCATCAATCCCTGGTCATCGAAGATGCGCGCGTGGGCGCTGTACAGACCGCCGAGCAGCGGCGCTTTTGGATAGGTGATGCGCACCTCGCGGCGCTTGCCGAGCAAGGGTGGTCGTCCGGCCAGATGCGTGCCCGTGACATAAACGCCGCGTCCATCATCCATCTTGATCGACAACGTTAAATGATAAGGCAGGTCATCACGGGCGCATTCCAGCTCCAGCCGGAAACAGAGATCGTCCCCCCGCCGACAGGGTCGCGCATTCAACAGTTCCAGGCTGAGGATACGCGCCGGCATTTCCGGGCGGGCATCGGCATCCGCCTGTTCGCGGTAGGCGTTGCGCTGCGCCTGCCAGGCTTCGTAGGCCGGCAACACCCGGCTGGTCTGGCCATGCTGGCGAACGCACCCCTCCTCCAACCATAATGTTTCATCGCAAAACATGCTGATCTGGTACAGGCTGTGGGAGCAGAAAAGAATGGCGCGGCCCCGATTGCGAAATTCCATCATCCGATCGATGCATTTCTTCTGGAAGTAAACATCGCCGACCGACAACGCCTCATCGACAATGAGGATATCCGGATCCAGGGAAGCAATGAGCGAGAAGGCCAAGCGCATCCGCATCCCGGTGGAATAGGTCTTCAGCGGTCGGTCAATGAAGGACTCCAATTCAGCGAAAGCGACAATCTCGTCGAAAGCCGCTTGCACCAGACGTCGCGGCAGACCCAGCACATCGCCATACAGGAAGATGTTTTGCCGCCCGGTGAATTCCGCGTGAAAACCCACGCCGAGCTCCAACAAACCCAACACGGTTCCATCACGTTCAATCGTTCCCGTCGTCGGCGTCAGCGTGCCGGCGATCATCTGCAACAGCGTACTCTTACCCGCGCCGTTATTGCCGACGACGCCCAGCGTGCATCCATGTGGCAAGTCGAAATTGACTTCGCGCAAAGCCACAAAATCGTTATGGCGCCGCTGTCGAAACAGCAGCTCCTTGAGCCGGTCAATCGGCTGATCATAGAGCCGGTAGACTTTACTCAGATTGCTGATTCGCAAAGCAGGTTTTGTATTGTTCATAGCGATAACGCACACCCGGCGCGGCTAACCGGAGGTCGCCAGATCAATAAATACGCGCTCATAAGCCCTCACCATGGTTTCGATAGATAATTGCCTGGCCCGCTCCAGGCCCGGTGTTACCAATGCTTTTCGTTGGCCAGCATCATTCAGCAGGTAAAGAACAGCCTCGGCAAGCGCTGCTGGATCATCCGGTTGGACGAGCACGCCATATTCACTGTCGCCGAGAATCTCCCGGGGACCATACGGGCAGTCGGTGGAGACTACGGCTGCACCGCAAGCCAGCGCTTCCAGCAGAGTATAACCAAAGCCCTCGAACTGACAGGTGTGGATAAACACGTCAGCGCGGTGCAGGTAAGGATAGACGTTATCGCGATGGCCCAGCAATCGCACCGAATCACTCAATCCCCATTCGGCAATCCGTGTTTCCAGCGCGATCCGTTCGGGTCCATCGCCGAGCACCAGTAACAGGGCGGGTTGCATCGCCCGCACTCGCCGAAAGGCATCAAGCAACAATCCAAGATTTTTCTCTGGCGCTAGTCGGGCGATAGCGCAGACGATCGGTATTTTCACGTTCTCCAGATCGTTCAGTTCCGAAGCCGGTTCACGCGAGAGAGTCGCTACGTTTTGCAGGTCAATGCCATTTGGGATGGTGACAGTGCGCTGGAGTGGCGTGAAAAATCGCTGACGCAATTCGAGGGCGGTGCCATAGGACGGTACGATGACCCGGTTGGCTAGCAGAGCGGCGCTGGCAACCGCCCCGCGCAAGAACAGCCGGCGACGCAATCCCTGTTCGTAATAGCGCATGTACTCGTAAAAGGGGCCTCGATAACTGGCCACGGTCCGGGTTGGCGCTCTGGCCAGCCGCGCGCCGAGTACGACCAGGGCTGAGGGGATAATGCATCATGCCCAGCGCCACATCCGGTTGCAGTTCGCGCAACAGCGCACCGGTTGCCCGGGCTTGCTGATACAGCGATCCAGGCGTGGTAAACCCGCCATCCAATGCATACTGTGCGGTATCAACAAAACGGTCCCAGGTTGCCGGAAGGCAGGGGCGCAATATCGTCGGGGCCGCCAGCGTGATGCGACTGATCCTGTCCCGGTCCAGATGACGGAGCAGATTCGCAGTCGTCCGCTCGGCGCCGCCGAAGACATACGCGATATGCAGGATCAGCAGATGAATGAGCGGCTCCTACAATACATCCGCAAAACCGGGTTCCAGTCGTCGAAAGACATAAGCGCCCACGCTTAATGCACCGGCGGCGAACAGCAGCAGTCCAGTGATCATGATGGGTTCGGGTCCGAGGCCGATCAATAGGGCGCGGTGATAGGCTTCGGCGAAGGCGGTAAAAGGATTGAGATGCACCAGTCCGTGAAAACTTTCCGGCACCAGAGTCAGCGGATAGAGAATGGGGGCGGTGTAGAACAGGGCGGTTAGAAGCAAACCCAGCACATGCGCCGTATCGCGCAGATAGACTGTAAAAGCGGCCAGTAGTAAACCCAGGCCGGCAGTGACTGCGAACTGCAAGGTCAACAGCATGAAAACTGTGCCGACCGCAGCTGCTGACAATCCACCTTGCCACACGGCAAGCGCGAGCAAAAACAGGCTATAACCAATGCCATGCACGACATAGGCAGCAGCAGCGGCAGCTAATGGAAACACTTGAGCTGGAAAATGGACTTTGCGCACCATGTCGCGGCGACTGATGATGGCGCTCGCGGCGCGGCTCAACCCCTCCTGCCAGGCAAACCACGGCAACAACGCGGACAGCAAAAAAACAATGAAGGGCGTATCCGCAAAGGCAGAGTTCTGGGGAAAACGGGTACGCAACACTGCAGAGAACACCCACCAGTACAACAAAATGAATAACAAAGGTTGCAGCAGA
>JAGRHK010000096.1 GCA_020444985.1 Candidatus Competibacteraceae bacterium | reverse complement strand
GTGGGGAAGTTGGCGTCGACAGTGAACCCGGTCAGGGTAGCCTCTTCTGGTTCACGGCCCGATTTGAACGGGGCCAGGACCTCACGTCCAGTACGCCTCGGGTTCCCCGACCCGTGGAATCCGAACTGCGGCGGCGTTATGCCGGGGCGCGGTTACTGTTGGTGGAAGATAATGTGATCAACCGCGAAGTCGCCCTGGCTCTGCTGCGCGCCGCCCGCTTGGCGGTCGATACGGCAGGCGATGGTCAGGAAGCAATCGCTAAAGCCCAGGCAACCGACTATGCCTTGATCCTGATGGACGTCCAGATGCCGGTCATGGACGGTCTGGAGGCGACGCGAGCGATTCGCCGTTTGCCGGGGCGGCAGGCCACACCGATTTTGGCGATGACCGCCAATGCCTTTGCCAAGGATCGCCAGCGTTGTCTGGAGGCCGGGATGAACGACCATGTCGGTAAACCCGTCGATCCTGGCGTCTTGTTCGCGACACTGTTGAAATGGCTATCAGCCAATGATCCTGCAACCGTTCACGCTTCGTGCTCGCCAGCGGAAGAGGGCTTGAGAGAGAAGGCTGGAGACGCAATAACCGCTCCTTTCTCCCGCAAGCCAGGGGAGAAGAAGTCGGAATATGTATCCATTGCCGAGGGGGCGGGGACCGCATCGGCTGACGCGCTGCGTCTCCTGGCTAGCGTACCCGGCCTTGACTGGACGCTCGGACTGCGCAGGGTGTGTGGCCAAGTCACTCGCTATCTGCGTTTGTTGCGCACCTTCGCTGTCACCCATGATCATGACATGGAACGATTGCGCGTCGCCTTGATCGCTGGCGATAGCGAGGCTGCTCAGCGGATCGCACATTCGCTGAAAAGCATTGCGGGTATGCTGGGGGCGACGCAGTTACAGCCGCTTGCTGCGGATCTGGAGCAAGCGATGCAGCAACCGGGTGGCATGGATCTCGAATCACGAATTGCTGAGCTAGAAGCGCAACAGCAGACCTTGATTGCCGCACTGAAAGCGGCGCTGCCTGTCGAGGGCGCGGTGTTACCGGTAGCGCTGAAGGTGACGCAAGCTGATGCGGCGCTGGCTCGACTGGAGCTGCTGTTGATGGAAGACGATATGGAGGCGAATGAGGCGTTCCGCAAATCAGCCGAGGTGTTGCGGGCGGCGCTAGGGTCTGCGGTGGACCAGATAGAGCGTCATATTCATGCGTTCGACTACGCGGGAGCGCTGGTGTTACTAAACAAAATCCGCACCGGTGGCCTTGAAGCGGATTCGATATAAGGATGGCATTGCCAGGGCGACTGAGGACGCAAAATAATCTGCCGGCAACCTTGAAGCGGATTCGATAAAGGATGGCAGGTTTGGCATAGGTAGAACATTACCCGACAGGCATATAGCCTGAAAGGAAAAACCGATGACAAAATTATTCCTGCGATGGCAGACCCGATCGATCTCGTCAAAACAGCTATTATGGGCATTGCCGTGGCTGGTCCTTGCCTTGGGTTTTGGAACAACCTATGTGTTATGGCGAAACGCCCGCCTGGACGCGGCGCAGGATCTGGAGGAAGAAACTCAGTTTTGGATGCATAAAGTCATTTACAGCATCGAATACCGCCTTAAAGGCAACGTACAGCTATTGCGTGGGATTATCGGCCTGTTTGAAGCTTCGAAATACGTCTCGCGTCAGGATTTTCAGGTTTATGTTCAGGCATTGCATCTGGAGAAGCGTTACCCCGGCATCCAGGGCGTCGGGTTTGCCGTGGTCGTTCCGCCAGAGCAGAAAGCCGCACACACGGCCGCCTTACGCGCGGAGGGTTTTCCCAACTACGCCATTTACCCGGACGGCGAGCGCGACCTTTATACCGCTATCATCTATCTTGAACCGTTCTCGGGTCGCAATCTGCGCGCCTTCAGCTACGACATGTTTTCCGAGCCGGTACGTCATGCAGCGATGGCGCGTGCGCGCGATGAAAACCAGGCGACCTTGACGGGCAAAGTCACATTGGTGCAGGAAACCGATACCGATATCCAGGCGGGTTTCCTGGTCTACACGCCAATTTATCGACACGGTGCGCCTCACGATACGTTGGAAGAACGTCGCGCCAATCTGATCGGTTGGGCTTATTCGCCCGTGCGTATGGATAACATGCTGCACAGTATTCTGGGAACCGTTGAATTCGGCGCGCTCGAATCGATGTTCGACGTGGAAATCTACGATGGCGTGACCTTGTCGTCGGATACATTGATGTTTGACGCAGATCAAAAACTGAACTTTGCGGATACCCGCTCCGCGTTTCATGCGGCGCAACGCATCGATTTTGGCGGACATCACTGGTCGGTGTTTTTGAATTCCAAGCCCGCTTTCGATGCGCGACTGCACAACGAAAAATCCAGGCTGATCGCCATCACCGGTAGCATCGGCAGCCTGTTGCTAGCGCTGCTGATAGGAATCCTGACATTCAGTCAGGCCAGGATTGCCGCTGCTTTGCAAGAGGCGGCGCGGGCTAATGAGCAACTGATGGCTAGCGCGCAACGATTCCGGTCGATTTTCGAGACTTCGGTGGTGGGTATTGTGACGTGTGGGCCTGATCTGCGGTTTACGCAAATTAATCAGGCGTTCTGCAAACTTCTGGAGTACACCGAGGCGGAAGTCGTCGGTTTACTGAGCGCCGCTAATATCACTTATCCGGATGACCTGGCGTCGGCTCAGTTGCTGATGGAAAAAATAATGCGTCGAGACATCGACCGTTTCGTGATTGAAAATCGCTACATCACGCAAACCGGTCGGATGTTTAATGCCATTACCGCCGCGCGCGCCATTTACGATGACGCTGGGTGTTTTTCCAGCATCACCGTTGCCATCCTGGACATCACCGAACGCAAGCAGGCGGAGGAAGCGCTACGAACGTCTCTGGAAGAAAAGAATGTCCTACTGAAAGAAGTTCATCACCGGGTCAAGAATAACCTGCAAATCATCAACAGCCTTTTGAGCCTGCAAACAGATCACTCCCAGACTCCGGAAGTGTTAGATACGCTGCGGGACATGCAGAACCGGGTGCAGTCGATGGCGCTGCTGCATGAAACGCTCTATCAGTCCAGCAACTTCGCCCAAATCAGCCTGCCCAATTATGTGGAAAATCTGTGTATTCACTTGTGGCGGGCTATGGGATCGACGACGGGCCGCATTGAGCTGGAACGTCAGATTGATGCAGTAGGATTGCCGCTGGATCAGGCCGTGCCCTGTGGCTTGATTATCAATGAGCTAGTGTCCAATGCGCTGAAGCATGCTTTTCCCGCTGGGCGAGGTGGACGCGTTCGGGTCACGATCCAGGCTCAACCGGATCAACGGTTGGCCCTGATCGTCGCGGATGACGGCGTGGGGCTACCGCCCAGAGCGGACCCGCGCTGCGCTGAAACGCTCGGACTCCAGTTGGTTTTCATGTTGGTCGAACAACTGCGTGGAACGCTTGTAGTAACGCGGGATACGGGAACGGCGTTCCAGATTGCCCTCCCGATCAAAGCCGGCTGATCAGGAATTCTCTATGGAAAACCACACGATTCTCGTCGTCGAAGATGAATTCATCGTCGCCGCTGATATCAGGACGCGCCTGACCCGCTTTGGGTACCAGGTCACCGGGCATTGCGCCAACGGTCAGCAGGCGCTCTCTCTGAGCGAACAGCTCCGTCCAGACCTGGCGCTGATGGATATTCATCTGGCCGGCGAGATGGATGGCGTGACTGCCGCTCAGGAAATCCGTCGACGTTTCGGAATTCCGATCGTGTTCCTCACGGCCTATTCGGAAGACGCCACCCTCCAGCGCGCCAAACTTGCGGAACCGTTTGGGTATGTCCTTAAACCTTTTGAAGATCGGGAACTCAAGATCATCGTTGAAATGGCGCTCTACAAGCATCAGGCCGAAGTCGCGCTACGCAAGAGCGAAGAGACTTATCGCCTGTTGTTCGAAACGGTGCCACAAGGCGTGGTCTATCAAAACCTGGAAGGTTATGTGACCGCCATCAATCCAGCCGCCGAGCGCATCCTGGGGCTGACGCTGGAGCAGATGCGCAATCGCACTTCGCTGGACCCTCACTGGCAACTGACTGACGAAAACGGCTCGCCGTTTCCTGATGATCAGCATCCCAGTAGGGTCGCCCTGACCACCGGTCAGCCGGTGCATCACGTCGTAATGGGGGTGTTCAATCCGGTGCGCAAAAGCCGTGTTTGGATCAATATCAGCGCCGTGCCCGTCTTCAAGAATGGTCAACTGGCCGAAGTTTACACTTGTTTTGAAGATATTACTGAACGCCGGCGTATTGAAAGCGAGTTGGACCGGCATCGGTTGCATCTGGAAGAGTTGGTCGCTGAGCGCACTACAGAACTGGCGGCGGCCCGAGACGCCGCCGAGGCGGCCAATCGCGCCAAGAGCACGTTTTTGGCCAATATGAGCCATGAGATTCGCACCCCCCTGAACGCGATTATCGGGTTTGCCTATCTGCTACGAGGCCTCCTCTCGGAGCATCGGCGCTTGGAGCTGTTGAACAAATTATCCAGCGCAGCGCAACAGCTGCTATCGTTGATCAACGATGTTCTTGATCTCGCGCAAATCGAAGTCGGCAAGATGACTTTGCATCCAGTGGACTTTGACCTGGACTTGATCATCGATCAGGTTGCTCTGCAGATCAATGAGAAAGCCGCAGCGAAAGGGTTAAAGCTGTGGTATGACATTGATCCAGCGCTACCTCGATGGCTGCACGGCGACGCAGTGCGCGTGCAGCAAGTGCTGCTCAATTTCGCCAGCAACGCCATGAAATTCACGGAACAGGGCGCTATTGTCATTCATGTTCGCCAAATCGAAGCGCAGGCGGATCATCTTCTGGTGCGTTTCGATGTCCAGGATACCGGCATCGGTATTGCGCCAGAGTGTCAGGAGCGGATTTTCCAGACTTTTGAGCAAGCGGATAATTCACCGACCCGCCGCTATGGAGGCGTCGGATTAGGACTCGCCATCAGTCAGCGTCTGGCGCAGATGATGGACGGGAAAGTCGGCGTAGACAGTCAACCTGGCGTTGGCAGCACATTCTGGTTGTGCGTGCGCCTTAGCCGAAATTGCCACACCACGCTGCTTCAGCCAGAGGCGGTTGGCCAATCCAGGTCGTCTGCACATCGCGAATCACTCTCTCTCTCGTCGTCTGCATATCGTGAGTCGCTCGCTCTCTCCCTGACCCGCTCCTCGTTGCCCGCGAGAGAGGGAACGGAATGCTTACAGCCGGCGAGCCGCGCCGGACAGGATATCGATGAAATGCAGTTACAAAAGGCTGTGGCTCAGCTTGAAGCCTTGCTGGCCAGGGATGACATGCGAGCGAATCCATTTTTTCGCGAAGTTGCGCCATTGTTGTACGCCAGTTTTGGCGGGGATGCAGAGCTTCTTGAACAGCAAATTAATGTTTTTGATTATAATCGGGCGCTTGAAACCTTGCATGCCGCAGTGGCGAACCGGGCGAATTGTCGTCAATGAAGGGGTTTTCCTTCTATTTTTTATAGATATCCCTTATTTTGGCGAACCAAACCAAGGCGCCTACCATGGAAAATCCCAGGATGCACAGCACTGAGCCTACCGCGACGACCCATCCACCGGCTCTCAACGAACGCACCCAGCATTTGTTGAAGGCGCTGGTTGAACGCTACATTCGCGACGGTCAACCGGTCGGGTCGCGGACGCTGGCGCGCGATGCCGGTCTGGATTTAAGCCCGGCCACCGTGCGTAATGTGATGGCGGATCTGGAGGAATTCGGCTACCTGTGCGCTCCACATACCTCGGCGGGCCGGGTGCCGACCGCGCGGGGTTACCGGTTCTTCATTGATGCGTTGCTGCGTCTGCGTCCGTTGGATCATCAGGAAGTCGAAATCCTGCGCCGCCACATCGGCCAGCCCGTGCAAAGCAGCGCGGAGTTGGCGCGATCCGTTTCCAATTTGCTGTCCGGGGTCACGCGCTTAGCGGGGATTGTCATGCTGCCCCGTCGTAATATCGTGACGTTGCGTCATGTGGAATTTTTGCCGCTGTCCGAAACCCGAGTGCTGGTAATCCTGGTGCTGAATACGCAGGAAGTGCAAAACCGCATCATCCAGACGCGCCGGCCCTATAACGCCGGAGAGCTGCAACAGGCAGCAAACTATTTGAACGCCCAGTTTGCCGGCCAGGAGATTCAGCAGGTGCGAGAAGCCTTGCTGGGGGAACTGCGCGAGGCCCGCGACAGCCTCGATCGCCTGATGCAGACGGTCATGGAAATGGCGGAACAAACCTTTGAAACGACGCCGGATGGCGAGGATTATGTGGTGGCTGGCCAGACGCATCTGATGCAGTATACGGACCTGTCCGACCTCGACAAACTGCGGCAATTATTTGAAGCCTTCAACCACAAACGCGATTTGTTGCACCTGTTCGATCAATGCCTGCATGCGGAAGGCGTCCAAATCTTCGTGGGCGAGGAATCCGGCTTTGAGGTGCTGGAAGGATGCAGCGTGGTCACGGCCCCGTACAGCGTGGAAGGGCAGGTGCTGGGCGTACTCGGCGTCATCGGTCCCACGCGGATGGCTTACGACCGGGTGATTCCGGTGGTGGATG
>JAGRHK010000095.1 GCA_020444985.1 Candidatus Competibacteraceae bacterium | reverse complement strand
CATTTATCCGCCAGACCAGCAGCCACAATGTTCTTGGCGACATAGCGCCCCGCGTAAGCTGCGGAACGATCCACTTTCGATGGGTCTTTACCGGAAAAAGCCCCACCGCCATGATGGGCGGAACCACCGTAGGTATCGACGATGATCTTGCGTCCGGTCAGGCCGCAATCGCCGACTGGACCGCCGATGACAAAACTGCCTGTTGGGTTGATGTGGTATTGGGTATGTTTATCCAACCACTCGGGAGGCAGCACGGGCAGGATAATATTTTCCATCACCGCTTCGCGCAGCAACTTGTAGGGAATGTCGGCATCGTGCTGGGTCGACAATACCACGGCTTCGATGCCGGCAACCTGGTTGCCTTCGTAGCGGAAGGTAATCTGGCTTTTGGCGTCGGGCCGCAACCAGGGCAACACCCCGTTCTTGCGCATTTCCGCCTGTCGCTGTACCAAGCGGTGGGCATAGGTAATTGGCGCTGGCATTAATACATCTGTTTCGTTCGTAGCGTAACCGAACATCAGACCCTGATCGCCCGCACCCTGCTCCTCAGGCTTGGCGCGATCTACGCCTTGCGCGATATTGGCGGATTGCTTGCCGATGCAGGACAACACTGCGCAGGTGGCGCCATCAAAACCCACATTGGAGTTGTCATAACCGATGCCTACAACGGTATCGCGCACAATCTGATCAAAGTCCACCCAGGCTGACGTGGTAATCTCCCCAGCCAGCACAACGACACCGGTTTTGATCAGGGTTTCGCACGCGACGCGCGCTCGTGGATCCTCAACGAGAATAGCATCCAGTACGGCGTCGGAAATCTGATCGGCGATTTTATCCGGATGTCCTTCGGAGACAGATTCGGAAGTGAACAGATAGGTTCGACTCATAAGATGACAGGTCCTCAAACGACAATGGCGGTATTAAGAGAATGGCAGATGCCAGGGCGGCGCTAACCATTTCGATATCATCAGTCTACCCGGAAAATAGGATATTTGCATCTGTATTTTTTATGCTATTTAGTTATTTATTAGCCGTTCAGTCATTTGAAAGGTAGATCTGGGCAAGATTTTGATTTTGAAGCCGATTCGTTGTCTCCAAGTTTCTTGAAAGGATGATAAGGAAAAATTAATGACTATTCAGATTCGATATTTCGCCAGTCTGCGCGAGCGTCTGGGCCGCGCTGGCGATGAACTGCCCTCGGCCACAGAATGGACAGTTGCCAGCATTTGGGCCACGTTACATCCAGATTCACCGCCGCCGGTAAATCTTCTGGCGGCGGTGAATCTGGAGTACGCGGAATGGACGCATCCCGTGCAGGATGGCGATGAGGTCGCGTTCTTTCCACCGGTTACAGGGGGGTAGAAGCAGTGGGTTTATTGTCCCAGGCTTTCCAATAGCTTGCGCGCTTCTTCCTGTTCCGGAAATGCTGAAACGCCCGCCAGTTTTTCTAATGCTTGCCGCGCAGCGTCCTTGCGTCCCAATTTGGCATAAGCCGCAGCCAGATGATAGTGCACTGAAGGCTGATCGGGCAGCTTGTTCGCCGCTTTTTCCAGGAACTCCAGGCCGCGCAATGCTTCATCACGCTGCACCAGAATCCAGCCCAAGGTATCCGCTACTTCCGGATTATCCGGCGCTTTGTCATGCGCGCGTTCCGCATAACGCAGTGCGCGAGGATCGCCGGTTTCGTAGTAGAACCAGGCCAGATTGTTCAGGACTATGGCATTATCCGGCAAGCGCTCAGCCAGTTGTTCGTATTCGGTAATCGTTTCCGTTTTACGATTTGATTCCTGCAAATACATTGCATACTGCAAGCGTGCGCGATTGTCCTTCGGCTCACTGTTCAGCCACTGTCGCAAGGTGGTTAGCGCTGCTTCCTGCTCGCCGGCCTGCCACTGGGCATTGGCCAACCGCGCGGCAGTCTGGCCATTGGGCGTTTTGGCATACGCCGCTTGATAGGCTTCTAGCGCTGGCGCAAACTCCTTTTGTTGCAGACGTAAATCGCCTTCCAGCACATAGCCGGTCATTTGATCCGGGTAGAGCGCCTGAATCTGCTGGACGCCCTTCAGCGCCTTATCAACCTCTTGTCCCTGCTGCTGCAACTGTACCTTGGCGACCAGCGCTGGTAAGTAGTTATTTTGAATGGCCAGGGCTTTATCCAGCGACTGAATGGCAGCGTTAACGTCCTTGGCGGCGCTTTGCGCCATCGCCGCCAGATACCAGGGTTCTGGCGATTGCGGCAACAGACGGGCTAACTTCTGGAAGCTGGCGACCGCTTCAGCCGCTTTGCCATTACTGGCTTGCGTGAGACCCATCGCCCGGACAACTCGTGGATCATCGGCTTGTACCTTTGCCAGGTCTTGCACCACAGTCAGCGCCTTATCCTTATCGCTGCGGTTTGTGTATTCCTGGGCCAGGGCTAAGCCCGTTTCGATGGAATCTGGCCGCCGGCTCCAGGCCTGCTCCAATAACCGCAGCGACTCGTCCGTGCGCCCTAACAGCGCTGCCAGTCGGACCAGGGCGGCAAGGTTGTCCGGATCGCGCTCCAGAATCTGCCGATAGCGCAATTGCGCACCGGCCTGATTCCCGCTTTTAACATCCAGTGTCGCCAGATTCATTTGCGCGGGAATATGCTCGGGTTTCAACTTCAAGGCCTGATCAAAGGCAGCTCGCGCCGCCTGATCGTCGCCTTGCGTGAGATAGGCCGCGCCTAGCAGATTGAATGCAGCCGGTTCATTCGGGCGTTTTTCGGTCAATTCCTTCGCTACGGCAATTGCCTTGTCGAATTCCTTCTGCTGGAGGTAAGCCTGCACCAGCAAGGTATCCGCTTGCTGCAGGCCACGATCCAAAGTGATCGCACCGCTGCCTTCTTCCTCCATTCCTCGCTTGGCGAGCCGTTCATATTCAGCAATCGCCTCTTCACGCCGGCCCAGGCGTTGCAATTCAGCCGCCAGTCGAGTACGCACTTGAACATCATCCGGGTGCGCTGTCAGCCAGTCGCGTAATGTCTTCAACGCCGCTTCGCTGTTGCCCGTGACCTGCTGCGCCCCAGCCAGCATGAGTACCGTTTGGCTGTCCGGGGTCTTGGCGTAAGCCGCTTGGTACGCAGTCAAGGCTTTAGCGAAATCTTTTTGCCGGATGTACAGATTCCCTTCCAGACGATACCCCACGTTCAGATTGGGAAACTGCTGCTGCAGCGCCTTGGCGCCCGCCAGCGCCTCTTCGAATCTCTCTTGTTGGGCTTGTAGTTCGACCCGCGACACCAGCGAGGGGAGATAGTCGCCTTGAATCGCCAGCGCCCTGTCAATCGCTTTCGCAGCTTCTTTGAATTTCTGTGAACGCGCTTGGGTCAAGGCGACCAGATGCCAGGGTTCTGGCGATTGCGGTTGCAATTCTGCCAGCTTACGGAACGCCTTGACCGCGTCATCAGACTGGCCATCCGCCAACAGCGCCAGGCCAAGCGCTCGTTGCGCTGCCGGGTGTTCAGGATTGGCGGCTTCCAGGCTACGGGCTACATTGAGCGCCTTCACCGTCAGGTTGGCGGCCTGATACTGGCCGATCAACGCCAGACCGGCTTCCAGAGAGGTGGGATTTTTATCCCAGGCCTGTTCCAACCAGCGCAGCGTCTGCTCGCTCTGCCCCGCCTGTTCCGCCAGCCCCGCCAGTCGCAACAAAGCGCCTAGATTGCCCGGTTCCTTGACGACTATTTTTTCATACAAGTCCTGAGCAGCGTTACGATTGCCGGCTTTCAATTCTAGTTGCGCCAGATTCAACGCGGGCGTGCTGAAATCCGGATTCAGCTGCAGCGCCCGTTCAAACTCGCCACGAGCTTTTGCATCCTCGCCCTTGGCCAGATACGCTCCGCCTAACAGGTTATGCGCAACCGGATCGTCCGGTTTTTTCTTCACCAGTTCGCTGGCCGTAGCGATCGCCTTGTCGTAGTCTTTTTGTTGCAAATAAGCTTGCACCAGCAGCAAGTCCGCCTGTAGCACGTCGTGTCCCAGATCCACCAGCCCTTGCAGTTCGCGAACCGCATCGCCAGGCTTGCCTTCTCCAAGCCGCGACAACGCCAACTGGGTGCGGATATTCGCGGCATCTGGAGCAATCTGGGCCGCTTTCTGCAAATATTCCGAACCTTTGGCGTAATCCCGGTTTTGCAGATAGGCGCTACCGAGCAAAGCCAGCAACTGCGCATCCTCTGGTGATTGGGCGAGCGCCGGGGTCAGGGTGTCGATCGCTTGGCCCGGTTTTCCCAGCTTGAGCTGAGCGGCGGCCAGCAACAGGCGCGCTGGCAGATAGCCCGGCAGGCGGACAACAAAGGGCGTCAGGTATTGTTCGGCCAACCCCAGATTGCCTTGTTCATAATTGATGGAACCCAACAGGAATTGGCTGCCGAGATGATCCGGCGCGACTTTCAGCACCTGCAACAAGGTGTCCTGAGCTGCGCTCAGTTCCTTCCTTTGGAACAAGATACTGCCACGCAGATAATTGGCTTCTGGCAGATTCGGCTGGCGCTTGTGAACAGCTTCGACATCGGCCAAGGCTTCATCCTGCTTGCCTTGGGCGATCAGAATCTGCGCCCGCTCCAGCAGGGCAGTGGCATTTTCCGGTTGCAGTTCGAGAATACGCTGCAAGGCTTTGAGCGCCGCAGGATCATCGTTTTGCAAGCGATGCAACCGCACTTTGATAAACCAGGGTCGCAGATCATGTGGATCCTGCTCGCTGGCCTTGTTGGCGAAGGCTTCAGCCTCGCTGTAATTGCGGTTGATCAGCGCCAACTGGCCCAAACCTACCAAAGCGTCAGGATCGTTTGGTTGTAATGCAATGGCTTGGTCCAGACTGGTCTTGGCAGCGTCAGGCTGTCCAAGCGCCAGTTGCGTAAGTCCGTGCAGCGCCCACAGCGTCGCCTGCGTTGCTGGCGCATCGCTTTCTTCCGGAGTCAGTTCCAGCACTTTCTGATGCTGGCCTTGCAACGAGTAGGCGCGCGCCAGCGGCAGCAGCCAAGCGCTGCGCTCAGCACCCAGATCTCGAGCGCGCTGCAACTCCTTTTCCGCCGGTGCGCCGCTGCCGGTTTCCACATAAATCTGCCCCAGCAACAAGCGAGCATCACGATTTTCCGGATTCTTCTGCAAGGCGTTTTTTAGTTCAATAACGCTGGCTTGCCACTTCTGTTTCGCCTGATGCTCCCGGGCGCGCTGAACGTGCTCGGCATCCGTCGTGCGATCGCCACAGCCGGCTAAGCCGGTAGCGACGCCAATGCCCAGGCAACATCCCAGCGCCAGCGCGCGCAAGGATAAAGTGGATAAACGATAGTGGGATTTCATGGCGGACTCCAAAAGTCGATCATTAAGTTGGAGCAAATACGGATGAAGAGCCAACGCAAAATGCGGCTAATATCCTTCGAAAGTAAATCGCGCTGAGCCAATGGCCAGCGTATCGCCGGTTTCCAGCGCCAGCACTTCGTTGGTTGCCAGGCCATGACAACCGATCCGCACCGAACCTGACGCCGCCAGGTTCTGAATCCAGTACATGCCATCCCGGAATAATAATTCCGCGTGGTGAGGAATGACATCCGGCGCGTTGATGCGTAAACCATCCTGCTGGGAACTGCCAATAGACAGCCACTTGGGGACATAGTAATGGGCAATCTGTTGATGGGCCGCATCATCGCGTTCAAAACGGATATAGCGCAATGTGCCGGAGTTGCCCACGCCGTTCAGTTCCGCGACCCGATCCTGCAGGCGCATCAGATGCAGATAGCGATTACGAAGATTCGCGCGTAATTCATTGTTCTCAGCCTGCTGATCGCGCTGACGCAACACTTCAACCAGTTCCAGCAGATACTGTCCGAATCGGTCGCGCGGCTCTTGGGGATCCCAATTCAGCGTTTCACGCTCCCCCTTGCGATCCCAGGCTGTAGAGAGCTGTAAGCGATACAGATCGCATACATCGACCACATCATCGCCTTCAAGCGTCTCCCAGCGTCCGCGCTCTAGCCGCTGACCGTTGCGTCCCGTATAGGTATGGCCGTGATTGCTTACCGCCATCAATGCTAGTTGATCGCCCAGCGCGCAAATTACACAGTGTAAGCGGGAAATACGGCTGTATTTTGGCACAAAACCCAGCGTAAAGTCCCCAAATCCAGCGCCAGCGGCGCTTTGCCGACCAAAAATCATCAAGGGCCGGGACCCCAGTTCGATGCGCGCTGGAGCCTGTGCGGGGTCGGCAGTCAGCAGCAAAGCCCGGGTCAACGGCGTGCCCCGGTTCAGCGTTTGTTCGTTGGTGGTGCGCAGGTGGCGCGTGTGTTCCAGACTATCTTCCAGCTCAATCAGAAAGGTGCAGGCCAGATTGGCGCTCCCCATCGCGCCTGAGAGCCACCCTCCAGCATCCGATCCGGTAACCGGCGAGTCCGGCCAGAACCGATCACAGGCCGGTTCCACGCCTGATCCAACTTCCGCCTTGGGCGCCTCGTGGCTTCCTGGGGAAAAGTCCAGACGAATTTCCAGCCGGTTCGTGTAAGCGGACCATTCTCCACGATGATCGCAGAGTTCGAGCTCCAGCCAGAGCATCGCCCGAGCCGGCTCCGTGTGGAGCAGGCGGTAATCCAGGTAGACGGGGTGGGCGTCGCGACCGTCCAGTAACCGGACAGGCGATGCCCGTC
>JAGRHK010000094.1 GCA_020444985.1 Candidatus Competibacteraceae bacterium | reverse complement strand
AGCGCTGATGTTCGATCAACCGGATCTGGAGAAGCTGACTCTGCAGGATTGGTCGGAGCAACTGCCTGCCCTGGCCCGACAAATAAGCTGGCAGGGCCGGTTGCTGGTCGTCACTCTGGCCAAAGCGGGCTGCATCGCCCTCGACGAGGAGGGACAAGTGGTGAGCCACCCCGCCTATCCCATCCAGCAGATCGACGCCACCGGCGCCGGCGATGCTTTTGGTTCTGGATTGGTATGGTCACTACTACGTGGTCTACCCCTCACCGAAGCGTTACGCATCAGCAATGCCTGCGGCGCGCTCATCGCCGCCCGCGAGGGCATCCTGGATGGCCTGCCTCGGCGCACGGAAGTGGAGGCTTTTATGGCAGCGGCGGCTGTTCCAGATTGAGCGTGAGCCGATAAGCATAGGCATCGCCGCGAAAAGTGCCCTCGACATATTCGATCATTTGCCGGGAAGCGCTATACGTTTTGCGCTTCAGAAGCAAACATGGGCCAGGCTCGGCGAATTCGAACACCGCCATTTCCTCGGGGGAACTCATGACGGCCTCAATCGTTTGTTCGCCACAGGTTAGGGCGATGCCACAATATTCATAGAGATACTGGTAGATCGAACCCACGACATTCCACTCGACCAACGCCGGGGCAGCGCTCAGATCATACCAGGCAACTTCCCGCGACAGCGGCGCGCCATCGCCTAGCCGTATCCGCACCAGACGCAGGAATTGCGCAGTAGTCGGGCGCTCAAACAGCGAGGACATCGTGCGATCCGTCACGATGCCCCGCTCCATCAGGCGGGTCGACGGCTTCATGCCCAATTCTCGCATTTCCTCGGTGAATCCCTTGAGGCGCCCCAGGCGCGGCGACAAACGCGGGGGCGCCTTGACCGCTACGCCCGCGCGGCCATGCGTTGACAGGTAATCCTTGGCCCGCAACTCATCATAGGCCCGGCGCACCGTCGTGCGGCTGAGTTGCAGTTTTTCGGCCAACGCCCGTTCAGAGGGCAGACTCTGGCCAGCCGGAACCTCTCCCGATTCGATGAGTTGGGTCAGCTTCTGCGCCACCTGCAGGTAGCTGGGCTCAGCCATTTCACGGTCGGGGACTAAATACTCGATCAGTTGCTCTGACTTCATCGCGGTTACAGGGTTTCCAGGTGATCGGAAATCTGGTCATAAAACAAATCGCCGCCACGATCAAAGCGTCGTCCGCCTCCATCGCTCATCACGGCGGCCAGCGCCTGGTCCAGGGACATCGCACGGGCTTCCGCCAATTCCGTCGCCAGCTCCAGCCAGATCAGCGCCCGGCGCGCGTCGCCATCGGCTGCTTGCGCTAAACGCGACCGCGCTTCGTCGGTCAGCGACCAGCGGCCCGCCAGACCCTGTTCAGAATCGTGAAGCGCCCGCTCCACCACTTGATCAACCGCAGCGCTTTCGAGCGCCTGCAACACGTACACCCGCACGCGCGACAACAGCGCGTTGTTCAACGCGAAACTGGGATTTTCCGTAGTCGCGCCAATAAAAATCAGCGCACCATTTTCAACGTAGGGTAAAAAAGCATCCTGCTGCGCCTTGTTGAACCGATGCACTTCATCCACAAACAACACCGTGCGGCGTTGTTGCTCCCGCCACAGGGCTTGCGCCTGCTCCACAGCCGCCCGCAGCTCGCGCACTCCAGCCATCACCGCCGACAAGCGGATAAACGCCGCCTGACTGGCGCCCGCCAACAACTCAGCCAGCGTAGTTTTGCCGACGCCGGGCGGCCCCCACAGCACCATGGAATGGGGCTGACCGCGTTCGATCGCCACCCGCAGCGGCTTACCGGGCGCTAATAAATGGGCCTGACCAACAAACGCATCCAGGCAATGCGGCCTTAATCGATCGGCCAACGGACGACGAGGATCAACCGGCATCGCCCACGACATCAACGCCCGGCGGCGGCGTAAATTGCAGGAGTCCTGGATCCAGCGCCGGATTGCGCTCCAGCTTCTGAAAATCCAGCCGAGTGCGCTGGCCGAGACGATCTTCCAGCTCCAGACTGACCAGCCGATCGTCCTTGAAAGCCACCCGCAACAACCGAAATTCAGGCTGCGGCTGGCGTGGCGTCAACTCGTACCAATCCAACCCATCCTGTTGGCGAACGGGACCAATGGCAAACGTCTTATCAAGGGGCGCCGCGCCGCTGAGCAAGGCGAGCGGGGTTGAACTCAGCGCTGTGTCCAGTTTACGAACGGTGACCTGCGCCAAATCGACATCATAGGCCCATAACCGCTGGCCATCGGCCACAATGATCTGCTCAGCAGGCGTCTGGTAATCCCAGCGGAATTTACCGGGCTTCTGCATCAGCATCTGGCCACTGGAGGTCTGCATCATTCGGGACTGCTCATCGAATACCCGTTGAATAAAATTCGTCCGCAATGAGCGCAAGTCCTGGAAATAGTCTTGCACCGGCGATTGCGCAGCTGCTTGCGCGGGTAAAACCAAGCTCCACCCCAGCGCCAGCGCCAGCGCGATGCGGACCCCTTTATGCATTAAATTACCATTTAAAACCATAATATGACTCCAAATATCCTTTCTCACGACGGCGGCGCCAACACCTCGCGCGCGCCATTAGTCTGCGCCGGACCGACCAGGCCCGCTGATTCCATCTCCTCGACCAGGCGTGCGGCGCGGTTATATCCGATGCGTAACCGGCGCTGCACCCCGGAGACTGAAGCCCGGCGCGATTCAACGACGATGCGCACGGCTTCATCATAGAGCGGATCACTCTCGCCACGCCCTTCCGCCTCATCGCCGTTGTTGTTATCGCCTTCGCCCGGCGGCTCCGCCAACACGGCATCCACGTAGTGCGGCGCGCCGGCCTGACGCAGATACTCCACAACCCGATTGACTTCGTGATCATCCACAAAGGACCCATGCACGCGCTGCGGCAACCCGGTCCCCGGAGGCAGGTACAGCATGTCGCCATGCCCCAGCAGTTGTTCCGCGCCCATCTGGTCGAGAATGGTGCGCGAATCCACCCGCGAAGAAACTTGAAAAGCGATGCGGGTGGGAATATTGGCCTTGATCAGACCAGTAATGACATCCACCGAGGGCCGCTGCGTCGCCAGAATCAGATGAATGCCGGCAGCGCGCGCTTTCTGCGCCAGGCGGGCGATCAACTCTTCCACCTTCTTGCCGACCGTCATCATCATATCGGCCAACTCGTCGATCACGACGACAATGAAGGGCAGTGGTTGCAGCACCGCACTCTCGCCCGGCGTCTCGGCGCTGTCCGGAGTCCAGAACGGATCGATCAACCCCTCTCCTGCTTCCAGCGCATCCAGCACCTTGCGATTGAAGCCGGCGATATTGCGCACTTTCAGCGCCGCCATTAACTGGTAACGCTGCTCCATCTCGGCCACGCACCAGCGCAAGGCATTGATCGCTTGCTTCATGTCCGTCACCACGGGCGTCAGCAAATGCGGGATGTCCTCATAGATGGACAACTCCAGCATCTTCGGGTCGACTAGAATCAGCCGCACCGCGCTGGGCGGGGCCTTGTAAAGCAGACTCAACAACATGGCGTTGATCGCCACCGACTTGCCGGAACCGGTCGTACCGGCCACCAGCAAATGCGGCATTTTGTTCAAATTCGCCACGACGGGATTCCCGCCAATATCCTGACCCAATACCAGAGTCAGCGGCGCGGTGGATTGGGCATAGGCCAGCGATTCCAGCGTCTCCCGCAGGTAAACAATTTCCCGTTTACGGTTGGGAATTTCCAGGCCGATCACCGACTTGCCAGGAATGATCTCCACCACGCGGACACTGGCCACCGACAGTCCGCGCGCCAAGTCTTTAACCAGATTACTAATTTGATTCACCTTGACGCCCGGCGCTGGTTCGATTTCAAAGCGTGTAATGACCGGTCCCGGCTCCACGGCAACCACCTGGACCTCGATACCAAAACTTTTAAGCAGACTTTCCAGCCGGCGCGACATTTCGTCGAGCAGATCGCTCCCATAGCCGGCGGTGCGCAGCGGCGGCGGATCGAGCAAATCCAGCGGCGGCAACACAAAGGGCATCGGCGCAGAAGGTGGCGGGACCGCCGGACGGCTCATCATGGCGACTGGCGCAGCCGGCCGAGGTGGAATATCGGTCACCGCTCTCTCATCATTCCCAGCGCCGGAAACCGGTTGCCGAAATGGACTCAATCCATCCGGCTGGTTTGGTGATAAAGGGAATGGACGCAATCCGTCCGGCTGGTTTGGTGATAAAGGGGCTGGTTTAGCAGAAGAGGATCGAGCGGATAACACCGGCACCAGGGTTAAATCGGACATTGACTGATCAACAGCGGTCTTCTTCTCAGGTGACGGCTTGATCGCCTCAGGTGGCAATTCCGATTCAACAGCAGCCTTCTTCTCAGGTAACGGCTTGATCGCCTCGGGTGGTAATTCCGACGATTCCGCAGGGAAATTAAACACCGGCTCAATCCGCGCCGAATGTCGATTTCCTCCAGTCATTACCCCTCGCTCAACGCCTGCCGCTGGAGATGGCTGGGCAACCAGCCTGTTCGTCGGCGCTGAGGCGTCAGCGGTCGCAAACGGCGGCGTTGCCTCCGCAGTTTCCAGCAAATCTTCGGCATCGGTTTCCACACTTTCCACACGTCGCGCGCGCCGCCAAGTCTGCGACTTTTCGGCGACAACCTCCATCCAACCAGTCAAAACCGAATGCGACCGCGCCATCAATCCCGCTGCTGGGGAATGCTTCGTCTGTGGCATAGCCGTCTCGACAACCGGCTTTTCGACTGAATTTACGGAATCAATGGCTTCCTCAAAATCCACTGCCTCCTGTTCTTCCGTTACCTCCGCCGCGCTGCGTTGATGACGCGCTCCCGACGTCGACCCCGTCATCCAGCGCAATGGCGCCATGATCAGCCCGCCCACCGTGTCCAATACCCACAGCGCCGCCTGGCCGATCCAATCCATCATCGTGACCCAGGGAACGCCGGTCATCAAAGTCAAACCAGCCAACAGCAGAGCGCCCATGAACAAATTGCCGCCGGCAAAACCAAATGCCCCTGTCAAAAACCGGCCGATATGCACCCCAACCAGACCGCCTGCGGAACCATCGCCCGGCATGGCACCCGGCATGGCGTGCAGATGTAAGGCCGCCAGTCCACAGGCGGTGGTCAGCACGACCGCGAATCCCAGAACCCGATACAACACAATTTCCGCATCCAGTTCCAGTAACGCCCTACGCTTGAACAAGCGCCATCCGGCGAACATCAAACCCATTGGTAATAAATAAGCGGGATAGCCAAACATATACAGGGCAACGTCCGCAAACCATGCGCCGACCACCCCACCGAAATTATGCAGCCGGGCGACCTCGACGGTATGCGTCCAAGCCGGGTCCGCCGGGTTGAATGTCGCCAATGCCACGACCAAGGCCAGGGCGACCACAGCGAATAGCCAGAAACTGATTTCGCCCAGTACGCTATTGAAAAAGCGGAAAATACCGACGCGAATCGCGGACGGTTCAGTTTTAATGCGATGTGCCTGCGCCAAGACTTCAGTCCTTAATGGGTATGAAAACGGTCCAAGCTATGGCCTTAAGCCAGCTTCTTTAAAATCGCCTGGGTCTCCGCCGCCGGAATGCGCGGCCCCAGGCAAGTGACCAGCTTGGCCGCCGCCGCCGCCGCCAAGTTCCCCGCGCGCCGATGCGCCCAGCCCTGGGTCAAACCATAAAGAAAAGCCCCAGCGAACATGTCCCCGGCGCCAACGGTATCCACGGCTTCTACCTTGACCGGGTCAATGTCGATCCGCGTTGTCCCATCCCAGATCAGCGCACCTTGCGGTCCCCGAGTGATGACAAACTCCCTGCTGATGGTTTTCAGATAATCCATCACGCTGTTCAGATCATCGACGCCGGCCATGCCCCGGGCCTCGTCCTCGTTGGCAAACAGCAAATCAACGCCGGAGCCGATCATATCCAGCAAGCCGGGCTTGAAGAATCTGACCATGTTTGGATCTGACAGGGAAATCGCGGTCTTGACGCCGGCGGCCTCAGCAATACGTTTGGCCTCGATGGAAGCGCGGCGGGCGTTGTCCGAAGTGACCAGGTATCCCTCGGTGTAGAAATAATCCGAGTTGCGCAGAGCATCCTCGACCAGCTCCCTGGCCGACAGTTCGCCGCTGATCCCCAGGAACGTGCACAGCGTGCGATCACTGTCTGGCGTCACCAACACCACACAACGCCCAGTATGTCCCTGTTCCTTTTCAGTGTGATGATTGGCGTCTACCCCGCCATCGAGCAAATCCTTCATATAGAAATGCCCAAGTTCATCCGCAGCGACCTTACACGAGTAGAAACTCTTGCCGCCAAGCTGGCTGACCGCGATGACGGAATTAGCGGCTGACCCCCCGGAACCACGCTGGTGATGGCGTTCCGCCAAATAGTTCATGATTCTCAACTGATGCTCTTCGCTGACCAGGGTCATCACGCCTTTGTCGATCCCCAGCGCTTTCAGGTCTGAAATCTGAACCTCGTATTCCATATCCACCAAGGCATTCCCGATGCCATAAACATGATACTTTGTCATACATTGCTCTCTTCAAGTGATCGAATTGGCGCATCATACCAAATCCCAATATGATCAATTCGTCCACTCATGCGCTGAAC
>JAGRHK010000093.1 GCA_020444985.1 Candidatus Competibacteraceae bacterium | reverse complement strand
GGTGAGCGCGGAACTCGCGTTAAACAGTCTGGCGGCGGCTGTCCAGCGCCTGCGAATTTTTGAAACGGGTTATGTATTTATCCTGTCCGGCGATGGCCGGTATCTGGCGTATCTGGATACACAACGGGATATGTCCGAAACGATCTTCGATGTGGCGCGTTTCCAGAACAATCCAGCCCTGCTGGCGATCGGTCGGCGCATGGTCCGGGGTGAAACCGGCTTTGCAGCTTTATGGAGTCCCTATCTGCAAAAGCCAGCCCATATTTACTTTACGCCCGTGCCTGGAACGCGCTGGTCAATTGGCGTTGTGTTTGGCGAGGAGGAGTTATTTGCGAATCTGCAAACATTGGCCAGGGAGGTCATTTTCATTGGCGGCGTTGGGTTATTACTCCTGCTGGCGCTGGTCGTGCTGATTGTGCGCCGTTTTACTTGGCCTTTGCTGGTGCTCACGGAGAAAAGCACAGCGATTGCCGGCGGCGATCTGGAGGTCGCGATCCCGCCGCCGCGCACTTATGATGAAGTCGGGGTGTTGACCCAATCCTTTGCCGAAATGCGCCAGGCACTGCGTCAACAACTGGATATTCTGGCCGAGGCGCGCGCAGGGCAGGCGCGGATCGAGAATGAACTGAAAATCGCCCGCGCCATTCAGGATAGCTTTTTGCCGCGCGACCCGGTCCATCTGGCCGCTCAAGGTGGTTTGGAAGTCGCAACCTGGTTTGAACCGGCGCGTGAGGTGGGCGGCGATTTGTTTCAGTGTTTCTGGCTGGCGGATGGGCGGCTGTTTCTGTGTATCGGCGATGTGGCTGGCAAAGGCGTTCCGGCCGCGCTGATGATGGCGGTTACCACCACGCTGGTGAAGGGCATGGCCGCGACGACGCCGGATCCTGCCGAGGTTTTAGGACAGGTCAATCGCGAATTGTGTGTTTTGAACGACCGGTTGTTGTTTGTAACCTTTTTTGCGGCGGCGCTGCACCCGGAAACTGGGGTTTTGACCTTTGGCAACGCGGGACATAATCCACCCTTGATTCGCCATGCCGATGGCAGCGCCGAATTCATAAAGGTTGCGCCAGAATTAGTGCTCGGCGTTGAAGCGGACTGGCGCTACGCTTCAGCGACGCTGCGCTTGCCGCCAGGGGACATGCTGTTGTTGTATACCGATGGAGTCACTGAGGCCATGAATACCGCCGGTGAATGTTTCGATCCCTGGCGGTTGCTGGAGGTCTGTCGCGCGCCCGATATTGCCCAACCGCGTCAATTGATCGAGCGCGTCATTGCCGCAGTGGCCCTGCATGTCGGCTCCGCCGAGCAGAGTGATGACTTGACGCTGCTGGCGGTGGCGCATCCACATTTCTCTGTCAAACCCACTGTGGAGGCGCAAATAACATGACGCCTGAAAATTCCAGTGTAAAAAACGCCCGCTTGCGCTTACCGGCTGAACTCGATCACTTACCAATATTTCTTGGCCATATTCGCGAGATTGCCCAGGACGCCGGGTTAGCCGACGCCAAGATTTCCCGGCTGGAACTGGCGGTGGAAGAGGTGTTGGTCAATGTGTTCAATTATGCCTATGATGAGCAAACGCGCGCCGATAGCGCCGTATTGTGCGAGGTCGCCGTCCAGGCGGACGGTTTGATGGTGGAAATCGCCGATCAAGGCCCGCCATTCGATCCACTGGCCCGTCCTGATCCGGATACGGCGCTTGAGATGGATCAACGGCAACCGGGTGGACTGGGCATCTTGCTGATAAAGACCCTGGTGGACGAGGCGCATTATCGCCGCGAAGACGGGCGTAATGTGCTGCGTCTTCAGATCAACCGGCCCGCGTCCCTCTGCGATTAACGGGTTAAAAGCGCGGTTGTCGCAACCAAACCGGCAGCCGACAGTCTCTGTTCAAGGGATGCCAATCCCATTTCAGGGCGACAAAAGCCTGTTTCCTGCAGCGCAGGAAGCCTGTGATCGAAGAGATAACGATTTATGCATTGATGCCAATGGCATGGACCGGGAGGTGATCATCATGTATTTATGTATCTGCAAGGCTGTCTCTGAGGAGCAAATTCGCGAAGCCGTTGAGTTAGGCGCCCGGACGATGGGCGACCTGAACATTCGCTTGGGAATCAGCGCTGACTGTGGCAAATGCGCGGACAGTGTCGGGGCATTTCTCGATGCGTGTCTGGCTACCCCAGCGCCGCCCGTTATGGCTGAATTCGCGCCGCCCGTTGTCACGGAAGCGATTAAGCCGCCGCACAAACCCGCCGAACCCGCTCCTGAGCGGGCTTGGTTTGCCGTCGATCTCTAAATTCCAGGAGCGCACATTCCATCATGAAAGGCGATGCTAAAGTCATCGGGTATCTGAATCAGGCGCTTAAGAATGAATTAAGCGCAATCAACCAGTATTTTCTCCATGCCCGTATGCTGGATAGTTGGGGGTTCGCCAAGCTCGGCCAACATGAGTATGATGAATCGATCGACGAAATGAAGCATGCGGACGAGCTGGTGAAGCGCATTCTCGATCTGGAGGGGCTGCCGAATCTCCAGGACTTGGGTAAGTTGTATATTGGTGAAAATGTCGAAGAAATCTTTCGTGGCGACCTTAAACTGGAACATCAGGCGCATCCGCTGTACCGGGAAGCCATTGGTTATTGTGAAAGTTGCAGCGATTATGTGACCCGCGACCTGCTGGCCGCTATTCTGAGCAGCGAGGAAACCCACATTCAGTGGCTGGAAATGCAGTTGGGACTGATTAAGCAACTGGGCTTGCCTAACTACCTGCAAGCACAACTCTAGGCAATTTTCACCTTGCGGATGACCAGGGCGCCGGGTTGTCCGCAATGACGCCTCTGCGCCTGAAGTATCGTCCGGCCCGTTCCCATTTCAACTTCTATCGCTATCGGCGTCTCGGTTATGGGTTCATGCTGTCGATCCTGTTGGGCGGCTCCCTGGCCATCATGAACGACCGATGGCCTCCCCCTACCGAGCGCGCTCGGCAAACCTCCGTGCAAGTGCTGGATGCGCAGGCGCGTATGTTGCGCGTCTTTACCGTTCCGCCCGGCTATTGGCGGCTGCCCGTGCACCCAGCGGATGTTGACCCGCTTTTTCTGAAAATGCTCCTGGCCTATGAAGATCAACGTTTCCCGGATCATCCAGGCGTTGACCTGCTGGCAGTGATTCGGGCGCTTGGGCAATGGCTGTGGCAGGGCCGGATCGTATCGGGGGCATCGACCCTGACCATGCAGACAGCCCGCCTGTTGGAGCCGCACCGGCGCGATTTGATCGGCAAGTTGGGCGAAATGCTGCGCGCCCTGCAACTGGAGCAGCGTTATGCCAAAGAGGAAATTCTGGGCTTTTATCTGGCCCTGGCTCCTTATGGCGGTAATCTGGAAGGCGTGCGCGTTGCAACGCTGACCTGGTTTGGCAAGGAACCGGCGCGCCTGACCGCTGCGGAAGCTGCGCTGCTGGTGGTGTTGCCGCAAGCGCCATCCCGCTTGCGTCCAGATCGTTACCCCGCAAGAGCGAAAGCAGCGCGCGACAAGGTGCTGGCGCGCATGGAGCAAGTCGGCGTACTGACCCCACGTCAAGTCGCCGAAGCGCGGGAGGAACCCGTGCCGACCCAACGTCATTCTCTGCCCTTTCTGGCTCCCCATCTGGCTGACCGATTACGCATTGCACGCCCCGGAATGACGCCGCATCGCACGTATATCGACCGTAATTTGCAGCAGACCCTGGAAACATGGGTTCGTCAGCAGCACAGCGCCCTGGAATCGCACAGCAGCATCGCCTTGCTGGTCGTGGCGAATCGCGACCGGCGCGTGCTGGCCTATGTGGGCGCCAGCGATTTTTTCGACGCGCGTCGAGCCGGACAGGTCGATATGGTTCAAGCGATCCGCTCACCAGGCTCGACGCTCAAACCGTTGATCTATGGACTGGGCTTTGATGATTTGCTCATTCATCCCGAAACGTTGATTGAGGATGCGCCCACCCATTTTGGCGATTACGCGCCCGTTAATTTTGGTCATACCTATGCCGGTCAAGTGACCGTGCGCGAGGCGCTGCAACAGTCGCTGAACATTCCGGCGGTGGCGGTGCTGGATCAAGTGGGACCAGCGCGAGTGGCAGCGCGATTGCGTGAGGTGGGATTACCGTTGCACTGGAACGCCGCCAACCCCCAGCCAGGATTGCCGCTGGCGTTGGGCGGGGTCGGCGCGACTCTGGAAAAGCTGGTGACGTTGTATGCCAGTTTTCCCAACGGCGGCGCAGTGGCGCCATTACGTCTGGGGCCTGACGATCCAGAAAATCCGGGTCAACCGCTGCTGTCAGGCGTCGCTTGCTGGTATCTGCGCGAGATTTTGCGCGGGTCGCCGGCTCCACAAAATATTGCGCCCTTGGCCAGCGCTGCCTGGCCTCGCTGGATCGCACATAAAACCGGCACGTCCTATGGTTTTCGCGACGCTTGGGCCTTGGGGTTCGATGCGGACTACACTGTGGGGGTCTGGGTCGGGCGACCGGATGGCTCGCCCAGCCCCGGCCACTATGGGCGCAATACTGCTGCGCCGCTGCTATTTCGGGTCTTCGATCTGTTGCCGGAAACGGCAAACCGGTTATCACCGCCGCCTGAGCAGGCATTGCCGGTTGTCAGTCGCGCACAACTCCCCGAGCGGTTGCGCTATTTTCGTACACAGCCGGCATCGCAAATGCGCAGCGCCTCACCGCTCAGCATTACCTTTCCTGTCAATGGGACGACGGTGGAACTGCCTGAGCAGAATGGCGCACTCGCTGAATTGCCAGTAGCGGCGAAAGGTGGCATACGACCGTTGCGCTGGCTGGTCAATGGTCGACCGCTCCTGGCAGATCCGTGGCGGCGCGAGGCTTTTTGGCCGCCTGATGGCGAAGGACAAGTACGGATTACGGTGCTGGACCAATCGGGTCAGACCGCCCACGTTGAAGTCTGGCTCAGCCAGATGCCGACCAAACATTGGTAATTCGTCTTCTGAAGTCGCGTGGCGTCAATGAATTGACGGTCCGCAGGGCACTTAACCTCTTGCTGTTAAAGTCAAAATATTGACAGCCGCTATTTTGAATCAAAGTTTTGTATTTTATAAATTTAATTAATGGCATTCATGTTGCATCAGCTGAAATTATGTAATTTCAGGCAGGCCAAATTGATCTTTTGAATGGCAGCCGATTTGTAGAAATACATTCATGAGTTGGCGAGGAAGGTAGCTTGGAGGCAATCGGAGAACCTGGGTTGCCAAGTCATGAATGACAGCGGTGAATGACGGATTAAGGGTTAAGAACATGGGAACAAAGTGGACGCGTTTCATTGAGATGTCTGTGCAGGCATTCGCCCTGATCAGCGTCTGGCGCGGCGCTTCGGCGATGGTCGCCAATGGCGCCATGACGGAACCCCTGTTACTGCAAGCTCTTGAGTCGCTTGCTATTCCTGTGACCGTACTCGCGGTTATCGGTTCGGCCGCCGCGATACAACTCCGCTTGCGCAACCGACGGAAACTGGACAAGATTATCTCTGACGAACATCATGAATCTGCGCGATCCATCGATAATTCCTCGCTTGCTAAATGCAATGAGCGGGTGATTACCGAATTGCAAGATCAGCTCGCCGAGTTGAACAAGGAAAAAGAGCAGTTGATCCAGCTCCTGCAGGAAAAAAGTGTCCGTCTCCGTAAAGACCCGTTGACCGACATTCCTAACCGCTTAGCTTACGAAGAGCGATTTCAGCAGGAATTTCAACGCTGGAAGCGCTTTGGTAACCCCTTGTCATTTTTAATCTGGGATGTTGATCACTTTAAGAAAGTCAACGATTGCTATGGTCATGCCGCAGGCGACGAGGTCCTTCGTAGGGTGGCCCAGCAAATAAGCAGCCGTTTGCGCAGCACCGATTTCCTGGCTCGTTACGGCGGTGAGGAATTCACCATGTTACTGCCTGGCGCCGATATTGAGTCTGCCCGGCAATTGGCGGATCAGATTCGGCGGCATATCAGTGAATGCGGATTCCGATATAGTGATACGCATATCCCGGTTACCATCTCCTGCGGTTTGGCGAGTTTTGCGCCCGGAGATAGCCTGGAAAGCGTATTTCAGCGTGCTGACCAGGCGCTGTATCAGGCGAAGAACAAGGGACGGAATTGTTGCTGGGCTTGTTAGAGGCTGTCGAAAAATTCCTGATTTTTAAAAATTCAACGAAAATCAATTCCTCGGTCGCGATGCAGACTTTGCGCGGACGGGGAGTTGGTTCTTGTGTTGAAATCAACAGGTTAATTTTTATACCGCCTCTATGGCGGCTTGTCTCGCCGGTGGCAGGGGTAATAGTCTTCCTTAAAAAGCAGAATCTTGTATCGCTGCTGACCGTCTACACTATAAGTTGATCTCTCATAATCGCGGCGAGAACCGGTATGCGAGCATTCAAGATTTTGATCTTATTACTGATGTGGACGGCGATTGCTTGGGCTGCGCCCGCGC
The DNA here is from genome assembly GCA_020444985.1 of Candidatus Competibacteraceae bacterium. Classification (GTDB taxonomy): domain Bacteria; phylum Pseudomonadota; class Gammaproteobacteria; order Competibacterales; family Competibacteraceae; genus UBA2383. The sequence goes on along the minus strand of JAGRHK010000093.1, from coordinate 268 downwards.
CAAATTCATCATCGCCAAGTCAGGCGCTTCTCCTGGAAGTACGGGGCGCCATCGGTCCAGCCAGTCGCGATTTCATTCTCAGTGGTTTGGAGAAGGCGCGAGAACGCAAGGTCGCCGCCGTCATCCTGCAAATCGATACGCCTGGCGGCCTGGACAGTTCAATGCGCGATATCATTCAGGCCATTCTGGCCTCGCCGGTCCCGGTGATCGGCTATGTCGCCCCGGAAGGCGCGCGCGCGGCCAGCGCTGGCACTTACATTCTTTACGC
>JAGRHK010000092.1:3237-6788 GCA_020444985.1 Candidatus Competibacteraceae bacterium | reverse complement strand
GACTCATCATGGCGTCTACCCAAGCGTAAGGCGTATTTTCATGGCTGCGCATGAAAAATGCCGGACCCAGTGTTTTAATTTCCTTGATTATTTTCCAATCCCGCATGTCGATGATACTGATGATGCCTTTCCTGAGATTGGGCGTTGCCATGACTCGACGGCCTTGATAATCCCAGGAAATTCCTGAACCCAGATGCGGCAGGCCAGGCAAGGGCAAGTCGGCGATTTTGCGTCGCACATCCAGATTCACTACCTGGCCGCTGGCTGTCGATGACGTACTCCCATCGATGGGACGGGTGGCGCCCAGCACATAGGCATAGTTCGGGCTGAAAAAGAAATCGTCAAGAATGGCGTCCAGTCGGGTCACGCGGGGCGTCCACAGACCCGGCGCGGCGATAGCTTCGCTCATTTTGTAATCGTGAACATAGCCTTTGAACACCGGCGCGGCCTTGGGGTCATAGCTCAACTCCCACACTTCCGGAATGTCCTTGAGCGCGGCGACGAAGCTCTGACGTGGGGCGGCGTCGTAAACCGCCGATACCCGCGAGCTTTGGCCTGCATCATTCTCCACCGGAATGATGCGCGCCAGACTTAAATCCGCCGCATTCAGCAACACCAGAGTCTGTGGCAGATAGTTCGCCGCCATCGCCCATTGTCCATCGCTGGACAGCGCCAAGTTGCGCGTGTTGATGCCGACGCGGATTTCCGCCAGCATTTTCAGATTGTAAAGATCGTACTTGGCGATCCAGCCATCGCGGGAGGCGAAGTAAACAAAGCGCCCGTCCGGGGAAAACTTGGGACCGCCGTGCAAGGCGAAACGGCTGGGAAAACGCGCCAGCGGGGTAAATCGGTCGCCATCAAGCAGGGTGACATGATGATCGCCGGCTTCCACCACCACGAACAAATTGAGCGGATCGGCCTGAAATTGCGGCTGATTCGGCAGCGTCTCGGCCTTGACGTATTCAATTCGGGAGGCGCGAATTTCGGTTTCGCCCCAGACCGGATTTTCCCTGGGTGGCGTGTAAAGGTACGTGACCAGCGCCTGAATTTCCTCGGGTTTCAGCTGGGCCTGAAAGCCGGGCATTTGCGTCGCGATTCGTCCGTTGGCAATCACCGTCAGAGCTTGGGAACGCTTCAAGCGCTCCAGGCCTTGCGGCAGCAAGGTCGGCCCCAGTCCGCCCAGACGATTTTTGCCATGGCAAACCGCGCAATGTTGCTGATAAAGCAGCGCCGGATCGGGCGCCGCGTGGGCCGGACCCGCGCTCGCCAGCGCCAGTAACAGGCCGGACAGGAGCGTTTTCATGATGCGACTTTGGTCAAGGGTGAATTTCCTGATCACTGAGGTAACAGGCTGGATCTTCCGCCCAGGGATCGCCGGTGAGTTGCTGGGCGCGCACCCGAGTATTGCCACCGCAAATATCCCGATAGGCGCACGCCCCGCAGCGGCCCTTGAGCGGACGGGGTTTGGCCTTCAAACCCGCCATCAATGGATCGGAAGTATCCGTCCAGATTTGTGAAAATGGCCGAGTGCGGACATTGCCCAGCGCGTGATGCCACCACATCGTGTCGGGATGAACGTTACCCAGGTTGTCGATATTGGCGACGTTGACGCCGGAGGCGTTGCCGCCCCATTGCGCGAGCCGGGCGCGAAGCTGCGCCTCCTGTTCCGGAAACTGCTGGCGCGCCCAGAACAAGAGATACACGCCGTCCGCATCGTTGTTGCCGGTGACGAATTCCCGTGGCCGCCCTTCCTGAATCTGTCGCCAGCAGGCAGCAAACAGCCGATCCATCGCCTGACGGGTCGTGGCGTGATGCGCGTCATCCTTGCGGTTGCGATTGCCGCGCCCGGCGTAGTTGAGATGAGAGAAATAGAATTTATCGATCTGCTCGGTTTCCAGCAGATCCAGCAGATGCGGCAAATCGTCGGCATTGTCCTCGGTCAGGGTGAAACGTACGCCGACCTTGACGCCCCGCTCCCGGCACAACCGAATGCCTTGCAGAGACGCGGCGAATGCGCCGGGCTGGCGGCGAAAACGGTCATGCGTTGCCCCAATGCCGTCCAGGCTGATGCCGACATAGTCAAAGTTGGCGGCGACTATCCGATCAATGTTGCCCGTGTTGATCAGCGTGCCATTGGAGGACAGGCCCACATAAAAACCCATGTTCTTGGCCTGGCGGGCAATGACGCCGATATCCGGGCGCAACAACGGCTCGCCGCCGGACAGGATCAGCGCCGGAACTCCGAATGACTGGAGATCGGCCATGACCGTGAAAATTTCTTCGGTACTCAGTTCGCCGGGAAAATCGGTATTTGCCGAGATGGAATAACAATGCTTGCAGGTCAGATTGCAGCGCCGGAGCAAATTCCAGATCACGACCGGACCGGATGGCGTGCGTTTTGGGGCCAACGGCGCGGGCTGGGCCAGGTGCTGCATGAAGTGAGTGAGGCGAAACATGGAGGCTGTCCTTCAACCGGTAAGGCGCAGGCCGGTTTTTTTGAGAATGCGGGTGCTGTACAGGACCGCGTGACTGCGGCAGGCTTTACCCAATAATCCAGCGATTTCTTCGACCCGGGCGTTGATCTCGGCGCGGCTTTGGCCGTGGGCCATAGCGAACAGGTTGTAAGGCCAGTCAGGTAGATGGCGCGGACGCCGATAGCAATGGGTGACGAATTCCAGCGCGCCAATCCGCGCGCCCCATTCATCCACAGTGGCGTCAACTACGTCCCAGACCATCATGCCGTTGGCGCTATAGCCGATGCGATAATGATTTGGAACGACGCCAATGCGACGAATCGCGCCAGCATCCAGCAGCGTTTGCAACCCGCTCAGCACCGCCTCTACAGGCATACCCAACTCGGCAGCCAAGGCGTGATACGGGCGCGGAATGCACGGCAAACCGGCCTGGGTGGCTAGAATCAGCGGTCTGAGAGTCGGCAGTAAAGTGGTCAATTCATCATTGGGGCATTCCCGCATCCCTGCGCGCGCTCCTGCGGATGGAGGGGAGGATGCAACGGATCGGCGCTTGCCCCCGACGATGAACCGCGCGTCCAGAAAATATTCACGCTCCTTGGGGAAGTTGTGCACCGGCAAGCCGGTCGCGGCGGCAATTTGCTGCACCGCGCGGTCGATGCCATCCGGCGTTTCGGTCGCCAGCACAAACCACATATTCAGGATATGGTCTCTTTGATAATTGTGGGCAACTTGTGGAAAGCGGTTGACGATACTGGCGACTTTATCAAAGTCAGCGATGGACGCCGAAAGCGCGGCCAAGGAAAACGCCCCGCCCAGACGTTCAATCCGATAGAGCGGACCAAACCGGGTCAGCACGCCGTCAGCCAGCAACCCTTGCAGCGTATGCAATACGGTCTCTTCATCGCTATCCAGCCGTTCCGCCATGTATGCAAAGGGTCGTTCGCACAGCGGAAAGCCGCTTTGCCACTCGTTAATCAGTCGCTGGCTCAACACATTCATGCCGTGTGACTCATACAGGGGGATGATGGAACATCCTGCGCCAGTGGCAGGTAGTACGCGCCGCGCTGCCGAAAACAA
>JAGRHK010000092.1:0-3225 GCA_020444985.1 Candidatus Competibacteraceae bacterium | reverse complement strand
TAAGCCATCAGGCCATAATCAACGCGCACCTGTTCAATGCGATGCAATACTTCTGCGCGCTGGCGACCGTGCATCATGCAAAACAGGTTGTAGCGCCAGTGTGGCGGGCGGCGGCGGCGGCGGTAGCAGAGATTCACCCCGGATTCAGCGGCCAGCGCCCGACCGACCGCACTGACCTCGGCGTCGGGAATATCCCAGACCACCATTGCGTTGGCGCGGTAACCCAGCTCCCGATGTCGAACAATGATCCCCAGCCGCTTGATCACGCCCTGTTTCAGCCAGTCGCGCAGCTTTTCCAGCACCGCGCATTCCGATCTGCCCAGGGATTCGGCCAAAGCATGATAAGGTCGAGCAACCAGCGGCAGACCCGGTTGCAGAGCAGCCAGTAGCGCTTGATCGTCTGGGCTGAGGGTTAGTCGTTCCGGCAATATTTTCGGCAAATTTGCAACGCGGCGCTGGCCCGCGCGCAGATCGAAGCCCAGATCGATATGAAATTCCTCGATCAAGGGCAAATCGAGCAGCGGCCGACCGATTGCTGCGCCGATTTCCTCCAGGATGGTCTGCAACCGCGCGGTCGACGCCGCCGTCAGCACCAACCAGAGATTGAAAGCATGTTCCCGCTCATAGTTGTGATTGACTTCAGGATAGGTGTTGATCCATTGCGCAACCGCTTCCAACCGCTCCGGAGGAACCGCCAGCGCCGCCAAGGTGCTGACGCCCAGGCAGCGAGTGGCGAACACCGTGCCCACTCGACTGACCTTGCCGGCTTGTTGCAACCGGCGCAAGGTTTGTAAAACCTGTTCTTCGCACTGGCCCAGTTGATCGGCGATGATTTGGAAAGGCCGCGAAATCAGCGGAAAATCGCGCTGGAACGGGTTGAGCAGATCGAGGTCGCCATCCGCCATTTCAAAATCCGATGCGCTGGGCGCGGGCGGTGAAGAAAATACCGCTGGGGTTTTCCAGCGATAATTCGGCGATTTTGGCGAAGCGGGCGGTGTCGTAAATCAAGACCTTGTTGTCATCACGCGCGGAAACCCATACCGCTTCGCCACGCGGCGTAAATTCGAGATGCAACACCGCCTTGCCCGGCTCCAGGGTGTGAATAACCTGTCGGGTCAAAGTGTCAATTATCTGGACAAAGCCATTGTTCGGAAAGGCGAAGTTAACCCAGACCTGGCGCCCGTCGGGCCGAGCGATGACAAACACCGGCTGACCGCGCACCGGGATACGCGCGGTTTCCCGCCAATTCACGGTATCCGCAACCAGCACTTCATGGCGGCCAATGGCTGGCAGATAGACCTGATGACCGGCGACCGCCCAACCGCGCAGGTGGGGCATTTTGTAAACCGGCAACGGTTGCTCGCCCCGGCCATAGTTCGCCAGAATGCGTTGCACACCGGCCTGGGGTTGCCAGGTATCCAGCATGGCAATGCCATCCTCGCCGAACAGTCCGGCCAGATAGTAGCGGCCATCCGGCGTTACCAGCCCGTCATAAGGCGCGCGGCCAATATCGGGGAATTTTTCCACACGGGGCGCTTTGAGGTCGCTCAGATCGGCGATCCAGATCTGATCCGCGTCGAAGAGGGAATAGATAAAGCGTTGTCCAGGCAAATCGGCAATGCCGACCACCTTGGATCGCTTGCCGTCTCCATAGGCAGCGGGAAGGTCCGCCAGCAGATCCAGCGAATCAGCGGCGAAGATTTTGAGGCCGCCCGGCTTGTAGTTGGCGACTGCGATTAAACGGCCGTTCTGGGAAATCGCCCCGCCGATGCTGTTGCCAGACTGCACGATGCGCTTCTCCACGACTTTGCGCAGCAGATCGACCTTGCTCAGGCCGCCATCGCGACCGAAGAGATAGGCGTAACGCTGATCGCGGGAAAACACGGCCGAAGCGTGGGATAGATCGCCCAAATTTCCCACGCGGCCAAGAATGGCATTGCGGCTGGTATCGACAATAGCGACCCGCCCGGCGCTGCGTTCGATGATGATGCCCAGATCGCCGGTGCCCTGCAGCGCTGGTTCAGCCGCTCCAGCCAGCATCGACCAAAAAGCCGCTAACAGCCATCCGTAGCGCAATGCTTTAAGTATCATGGCGATTCCTCGGGAAAACCATTGAGTAATTGCCCAACGATCCATTCTGCCTCGGCTTCATTCAGAAAGGGTTGCCACGGCGGCATGGCTGTGCCCGGTCGGCCCAGCAGAATGGTGTATTTCAACCCGGTGGGCGATTGATTGCGCAAATTTTCCGGCAGCAGCGCTGGCCCCAGGCCACCGCGCAGGGTCAGTCCATGGCAAGAGCCACAGTCCTGACGCACCAGATGGATCAATTCGCGAGTGCGTTCTGGAGACGGCGTTGCGGTGGGTTGCTCCGCCAGCGCGGGCAGCCCGGAAATGCTCAGCAGGCTTGCCGTCAGTGCGATTTTAATGTGCATCAGCATGAGATAGACGGGCATCCCGCCCGTATCGGTTCTTTTCAGAAAGGCCATCCCGCCTGTTCGTGCTCTCCATTGACCTGGGCGGAGTGCCCAGGCTACCTTCCAGCTTTTTACTTGGCCATCGCCAGAATCCAGGCCACCAACGTCTTGATGTCCGTGTCAGGAACATTCGGATTCGGCGGCATGGGAATTTGCCCCCAAACGCCTACCCCGCCTTTTTTAATCTTTTCCGCAAGCAGCGTCGGTGCATCAGCCTGGCCCTTGTATTTGGCGGCGACGTCCTGATAGGACGGACCCACCAGTTTCTTGTCGGTTTGGTGACAAGCCAGGCAATTGTATTGAGCAGCCAATTCCGCTTCGCCGGCCTGCGCCGCCGGCGCGATGAGCAAAGCCAGCCCCGCTACGGCGCCAAGATGCTTGATGTTCATGTTGAATCCCCTTTTTTAAGGTTTTAATGCGATTGCTCAATAAACGTCATGCTGGGTGTTGTACACATTGAATTTGCCGGTCGGCGTAATCAGACGCGGATCCTTGATCACGGTCTTGAGTTTGAGGGTCTTGTCGTCGACGACGACCAGCGCCGATTCCTTATCTTTGGCGCTCCATACGGCAAACCAGACCTCGTCGCCGGCTTTGTTAAATTCGGGTTGCACAACGCGCTTGGCGCCGTCATCGCTCAGGCCCGCCCATTCGGCGATGGGCAACACCTGATAGGGTTGATCCAGCTTTTCCAGATTGAAGACCGCGACCGACTGGTTGATTTTGGCGTCCGGATTGAGCGGGGTATCGA
>JAGRHK010000091.1 GCA_020444985.1 Candidatus Competibacteraceae bacterium | reverse complement strand
TCCGGGAAATCTACACCCGCGAAAGCGAATCTCGCCTGGGGTGGCATTTCGTGCGCACTTTGAAGAGCAAAAACCGGCGGTTTATCGACACCCGGCACGAGGATCAACCGATTTGAATGCGTGCGCCAGACATCAGCCGCTGGTGGTTGCATTCCTGATTCTGCGGCGATTTTTCATAACCATGACCAGAATCGCCGCCAGCTTGGTTTTGCCTTCGCGGTGCAAGACATCACGACCCAGCCGCCAGAGCCGGCGGGGTCTTCTGAGGAAACTGACGCCGTAGAACAGCGCCATGCCGGTCAGGCAAAGCCAGCGCAAGCCCTGATCGCTGAAATGATTCGCGACCGATTTCATATGGCCAACGCTGTAGAGCGCCAACCGGAAGAAGTAGGAGTCATTCAGTTCGATTTTACCTTCCCCGGCCAGGCGCTTGAACAGGCTCGAACCGGGATAGGGCGCAAAGGGAAAGAAACTGGCGTCATGCGCGCCCTGCCAAGCAGCGCGCGCCGCCATCCGGTAGCTGGCCAGAATATCCGTTAGCCGGTCATCGGGAAAACCGGCGACAAAGTTCATCTTGACGCCAATTCCCGCGTCAACCACCGACGCGATCGAGGTCAGCATGGCTTCTTTGTCCAGCTTCTTGCGGATGCTCGCCAGAACGCGATCAGAACCACTCTCCGGGGCGTAAGTAATGTAAGCGCATCCAGCGCGTTTCAACCACTGAGCCACTTCGCCATCGATCATTTCCGTGCGGGTGGCGATAATCTGCCAGGCGATTTTCAAATCGCGTTCGATCAGCAGTTGGCAGAACGTGATTATCCACACGCGCTTCATCACGGTCGTCAGATCCATGAAATCGAGATGCGTAATCCGGTACGTGCGGATGTTATGCTCGATTTCGGCGACCACATCTTCCGGCGCGCGCGCGCGCCACAGACGTCCCCACATACCGGGATTGGAACAAAAGGTGCAATCGTAGGGACAGCCACGACTGGTCATGATCGGCATGGTGCGCCCATAATCCAGACTGGCGGTGACGTTGTCCAGATAATCGGCGACGGGCAGTAAATCCCACGCCGGCCAGGGAAATACGCTCAGATCTTTTTCCCGAAGACGCGCGGTCGTTGCCCGATACTGGCCGTCGCGTAAAAAAGCGAGGCCTGGAACGGACGCCACCGCACCGCCCGCGGCCAGCGTTTTTAATAATTCGGCGGTCGTATGCTCGCCCTCGCCGATCACCAGGTAGTCGATTTCCGGCGCGTCGCGCAGGCAATACTCCGGCAGGGCCGTCACATGTTCGCCGCCGACCAGCAGGAGCGCGGCAGGAAATTGTCGCCGCAATGTCTGCAACAAGCGCCGGGTCACCACCCAGTTCACGGAGAACATGGACGACACGCCAATCACCTCGACATCGGCGGGAATGCGCTCGGCGGTTTCTTCGTTGTTGAGACCGCGCAGAAAGCTATTCGGCAGGTCGTCCAGGGGCGTGTACTGGTTCATCCCTTCGCCCAGCGCATCGATGAACGACACAGCAAATCCTTCCTGACGCAAATAGGCGGCCAGATAGGCCGGGCCAAACGGCAGCATGATCTCAACACCCAGCGAATCGGATGTCGTAAAGATGCTGGGGCGAATCAAGCAGACTTTATTGAATGGCATTTGAATTCCTCCAATAAGCGGGCAGATTCAACTCTGTATTGGCGATACCGTTTCGACAGATTCTGCTTCTGATGCTCCTTCCTGTTGCAGATATTGTTTCTCCAACGCAAGCATGTCTTTCCGGCGGCCTTTAATGCGCCGCGCCGGGACGCCAAAATAAATTGACCACGGCTGGGTGGATTTGGTGACCAGCGACTGGGCATAGACCGCCGTGCCTTCCGCCAGAGTCACGCCAGGAACAATGACGCAATGCGTTCCGATGTTGCAATGCCGACCGATGTGGACCGCTTTCTTCGTTTCCAGACGCAGATCGCGCGGAAGCGTGGAATTGTTCAGATAGCGCCCGCTGAAATCTTCGCTCTGGGCAAAGACATGGCAGCCATAGGCCAACCCGGAAAAATCATCGATCGATACGCCGGCCTGACCTCCGGCGACGTTGCAGAATACCGTGATCAGAACATTCCGACCCAGCGTCACGCGCCCGGAAATTACACAGAAATCGTCAATGCGGACCTGATCGCCCAGCTCGATGAGGTGCGGTTCGTAAAACACCGCCCGGGTGCTGACTTGCACATGCCGTCCGAGCTTACGAAAACCCATGGCCCGCAGTTCATCCAGTGGTAAGTAAGCCATGATCAGGAATTATTCATCATCGCGGTCGAGAAACGCGGTTCATGGCGCAGATAACGCCTGGTCCAGAACTTCGGCCAGCCGATCGATCTTGGCGCGCAGATCCACAGGATAATTGCCAACGAAAAAGCCGCGTTCATGCGCGAGGCGGGCGTTGGGCAGGTTATCGAGCGTATCGTAGTCGAAATACCGAATCGCCTCATGGCAGGGAAAACACCCCCCGGTGATGATGCGAAATTCGATGTCCGCCTGACGCAAGGCGTTCAGCGCTCGGTCCCGAATGTCGCCCAGCTCGGGCCGTAGGATCAAGGTAAAGGAAAACCAGCTACTGCATCCATTTTCCCGCTGAATGATCACATCCCGACGCCCGCCGAACCGGTCGACGAAGTAGGCTGCGTTGCGCCGGCGCGCCTCCAGAAAGCGATCCAGCTTCTTGAGTTGCTCCAGACCGACCGCGCCGCTGAATTCCAAAGGGCGCAGATTGTAGCCGGGCAGGATAAAACGATAGGCCTCGAAAAAATCGTCGGCGCGCGGTGCGCAGATTTGATTCGGCTGGGGCAGATCGCGGGTCCAACCATGCGCGCGCAGGGAACAAGCCCGTTGATAGAGTTCAGTGTCATCGGTGACCAGCATTCCACCTTCCATGGTGGAAATTTGATGCGAGAAAAAAAAGCTGAACGTGCCGAGGTCGCCAAATGTGCCGGCATAACGCCCGTTGAGTTCCGCTCCCAGCGATTCACAGTTATCTTCCAGAAAAATCAGATCATGGCGATCGCAAAAGGCGCGTATTTCCTCCAGCGCCGCCGGATTGCCCAGAATGCTGACCACGACCAGCATCCGGGTTCGCGGCGTCAACGCTTTTTCCAACTGCGCCACGTCCAGGTTGAGGGTGTCCAGCGCTACATCCACGAAGCGCAGGCGCAATCCATATTGCTGCAACGGCGCATAGGTGGTAGCCCAGCCAATCGCCGGGACGATAACCTCATCCCCCGGTTGCAGAGGCCGTTCCCGCCGGTAGCGCAGCGCCGCGACCGCCAACAGGTTGGCGGCGGAGCCGGAACTGGCCATGAGCGCGTGGCGCACACCGAAGCGTTGGGCAAACGCCGCTTCAAACGCCGCGACCTGCGGCCCCATGGTGAAGCGTCCGCTGTCAATGGTGCGATGCAGCGCAGCGATTTCTTCCGCGCCGAAGGTGTTCCAGGAGAGTTCAAATTTCATCAGGCGCGTTCTCGCGCGTCGCCAAGTGGGAAACGTGTTGCCACAACGTCGCTTCACCCAGGCCCGCTTTCGTCAGTAGTTGTTCCCGAGAACCCTGGCCGAAACGATAACCGGCAGGAATGCCCCGCGCGATCACGCGGCAACGCAGCTGATAATCGTTGACCAGATTAAGCGTCAGGGCGTCCAGGCCACCGCAGGCAATGAACCCTTCTTCCAGGGACATGACCGTAGCGTACCGCGCCAGCGCCCCGGCCAGCGCCGAAGCGTCGAAGCGCGACAAGGCATAGAGATCGATGACGCCACAGGCTTTTCCCTCATCCGCCAACCGGTCAGCCAGGCGCAAGGCGACATGGCTCATATAACCCGTCGCCAGCAGAACCAGCGAACCGCCGGTGCGCAGGAGGCGAAAACTGGATGGTGAATCGGCCGGCTCGTCGCGCAGTGTCGGCAATACTGGCAGCGCCGCCGCATCCAGTCGCAGATAACTGATGCGCGAACGATTCAGGCACTGGACCGCCAGCGCCTGCGCAGTCGGCCAGTCCGCCGGACAATAGATATCCAGGTTGGGCAGGGCGCGCATTACCGTCAAATCCTCCAGGCACTGATGGGTCGGTCCAGCCAAAGTATAGCTGAACCCCGCGCCGACCCCGACCAACAGCACGGTCATCGGGCGAAATTCGGCCATCAAGGCCAAATTGGTGCGAATTTGCTCGAAGGCGCGCAGGGTTAGAAACGGGGCGATGGCGTAAGCCACCACCTTGCAGTCTTCCAGGGCCAGCCCAGCGGCGACGTTGATCAGGTTCTGTTCGGCAATGCCGACGTTGATAAAGCGGTCGGGGTAGGCAACGCGCAGGCGGTCGAGCACCGGCGAGCCAAAGTCACCGCTGAGCAAGAAAAGATCAGCGTCGACGGCCATCCGGTCGATCAGCGTTTCCAGTAGGGCGTCGCGCATCGAGCGGACACGATCATTCACGGCGTCTCTCCGAGCAAGGCGTCGAGCTGGGCGGGCGGGATACTCGTGACGTGGCTTAGTGGCGCATCTTCCAGTCCGGGAACCCCCCGGCCCTTGTGGGTATCGGCGATGATGCAACGCGGCTGGCCGGGCGTCACGGCAGCCAGTATGGTCAACAACGCCTCCAGATCATGGCCGTCGACCGAGGCGGCGGCCCAACCAAACGCTTCCAGTTTGACCGGCAGGGAACGGTGACTGACGATCGCGTCCGTGGGACCGAGCATACTGATGCGGTTGTTATCGACAATGACGCTCAGATTATCCAGCCGGTGCTGGGCCGCCAGCATGAAGGCTTCCCAGTTGGCGCCTTCATGCAGCTCGCCATCGCCGACCAGAACCACCACGCGCCGATCCGGGTCGCGGCGTTGCAAAGCGAGCGCCATGCCACAACCGACGCCGACGCCATGACCGAGCGCGCCGTTGACGGTCTCAACGCCGGGAATGGCGGGTTCCGGAATAACGCTCAGCAGCGCGCCCGGTTGGCCGATTTGGGTGAGCGCTTCGTGGGGGAAAAAACCGCGATCGGCCAGAATCGGATACAGGCTGATCGCGCCGTGGCCCTTGCTGGCAATGAAGCGGTCGCGACCCGGCCAGAATGGCTGCTTCGGGTCGTAGCGCAGGAAGCCGCCGTAGTACAGTGCGACCAGAATTTCAACGCAGGACAGCGCGGATGCAACCCGCGTCTCCGGCGAACGCCGGTGGATGCGCAGCGTTTCCCGCCACACCCAACGGGCTTTCTGGCGCAGCGCTGGCAGGTCGAGCGGGAGCGGCGCTGAATAGTTCATGGCAGCGTCTCCAATCGTTTGCGCCGCAGCGGAATGGCGGTCATGCAGCAAAGGTGCTCGACCGCCGCCGCGCCGAAAGTGCGCTCCACCATAGTCAGATAATGCGGTGCGGTGAAGTAAGTTGTGAAGGCCCGGTCACGAAAGGCGAGCACTTCTGCGGGCGTCAGCGTGGCGGTCGGCAAAGGCAAAGCCTCCTCGCTGTGTTGCGAAAAATGATGCCAGCGGCGTGGCAGCTCCAGACCCTGCGCCACGGCTTGGCGGTACAGGGCCGAGCCGGGATAAGCAGCGGCCGTGTAAAAGTTGGCGAACTCGCAGTTCAACTCCAGCGCCAGGTCCAGAGTGGCTTGCAGACTCTCGGCATCGTCATCAGGCAGGCCGAAGATATAGTTGCCCAGGACATGAATGCCAGCGGCCTGAATCTGTCGCACCACGGACACGATATCGTGATTGTGGTAGTGCTTGTCAGCGCCATCGCGGACGTGGCGGCTGGCGCTTTCGATGCCTAGACACAACCAGTTGAAACCAGCGGCCTTGAGTTGGGCAAGCCATGCCGGTTTGACTGTATCGACGCGCGCGTAAGCCCAGAGGTTGAGCGGATAGCCGCGCGCGATGAGGCCATCGCAAATTGCCAGGACGTGTCGGCGATTGAGAACGAACATTTCGTCGATGATCTTGATGTTATAGACCCCATGGTCATTGACCAACCGGTCGATTTCCCGCAGTACGCTAGCCGCGCTCCACATCCGGTAAGTCGGCTGATGGAACGGAGCGTTGATGCAACAGAAACTACAGCGATACGGGCAACCCAGCGAGGTGTGGATGGAAGCATAGGGCGCGCGCTGATCGAGGCGATCCAGGCAATGCCAGTTGTGGGCGCGGTACCGATCCATGGGCAAAAGATCCCAGGCGATGCTGGGTAGGGTTCGATCCAGATCCTGAATCAATGGCTCATGGGTCGTGGGCGCAACAATGTGGCCTTCCTGGCGTCGCCACAGGCTGGGGATGTGGGCGAAATCCCGGCCACCCGCTTGCAACGCCGCCAGGGTTTTGAACAGCGTGACCGGGCCTTCGCCATCGCAGACGAAGTCGACGGCTTCTTCTTCCAGGGTGCGTCGCGGCAGGGCGGCGGGGTGCGTGCCGGTCATGAACACTGGGCGTGCGGGATCGAGGGCTTTGATGGCGGCGGCTATTGCCCCGGCGGCGGTCATCAACTGGGTGGAGGCCGATGGCTGGTGGCCATACACCGCCAGGGCGATCAAAGTCGGATTCCAGTCTTCCAGGGCTTGCCGGGCGGCCTCGTCGGGTTCCAGATTCAAGGCGGCAGCGTCCAGGATACCGACCGAGCAGCCCTGCAGGCGCAGGTAGTTGGCGAACAGGCCAGCGAATGCGGGCGGTTCGATGGCGCTGAAGGCGTCGCTCAGTCCCTGGTAAAGTGAGCGGTGGGAACCGGGGTGGATGAATAGAACGTCGGTGGCGTTAGCAGGCTTGGCATCTTCCCCGCCCTGAAGGGCGAGGATTCCTGACTTCACAACCAGGGTTTT
>JAGRHK010000090.1 GCA_020444985.1 Candidatus Competibacteraceae bacterium | reverse complement strand
CCATGAAAACCCGTTTATTAGGCCGCAACGGCCCCACCGTCTCTGCCATTGGTTTGGGGTGTATGGGCATGAGCGATTTTTACAGTGGGCGTGACGATGCTGAATCCCTGGCGACGATTGATCGTGCGCTGGAGCTAGGCATCACCTTGCTGGATACCGCTGATATGTATGGCCCCTACACTAATGAGGAACTGCTCGGACGGGCGATCCGGGGGCAACGCGACCGTGTCTTTCTCGCCACCAAGTTTGGCATTGTGCGTGATCCGCAGGACCCGACGCGGCGCGGTCTCAACAGTCGTCCCGACTATCTCCGCGCCGCCTGCGAGGGGAGTCTCCGGCGGTTAGGCGTGGAAACGATCGACTTGTATTACCAGCACCGGCTTGACCCGGATACGCCCATTGAGGACACCGTGGGCGCCATGGCGGACTTGGTGCAAGCCGGCAAGGTGCGCTGGCTTGGTTTGTCGGAAGTCTCTGCCGCTACCCTCGCGCGGGCTTGTGCGGTGCATCCGATTGCGGCGGTGCAATCCGAATATTCCTTGTGGACGCGCGACCCGGAACCTGACGGGGTCTTGGCGGCGTGCCGTCGCTTGGGCGTCGCCTTCGTGGCGTATAGCCCCTTGGGACGCGGCTTTTTGACCGGCGCGATCCAGCGTCCGGACGATTTTGCCGCCGACGATTACCGGCGCACCAGTCCCCGTTTCCAGGGTGAGAACTTCACCCGGAATCTCGCCCTGGTCGACAAGATCAAGAGGCTGGCCCAACAGAAAGACTGTACGCCTGCACAGTTGGCCTTGGCCTGGGTCCTGGCCCAAGGGGAAGACATTATCCCGATTCCTGGCGCTAAGCGGCGACGCCATCTGGAGGATAATAGGGGGGCGGTCGACCTGACGCTGACCCCGACGGAGTGCGTTGAGCTGGAGGCGGTTTTCCCGCCCGATGCGGCGGCGGGCCTGCGTTATCCGGCCGAGATGATGCAGTTGGTCAATGTCTGAAGCCAGGGCGGGTCAACGGTAGAGAGCGTTTCACCAGTAATGTCCAAAATCCGCTCCTCGCGCGGGGAGCTTCCGGGGTGTGCCGTTGTCATCGACCGAAACATAAACGATCACGGCCTCGGTTACCTCAACCGATTGCAAGATGCCGTTGTGCGCCCGCTGGGCAAAGACCTCCACCTTGACCGTCACCGAAGACGAGCCGACTTTCTGAATACGGGCAAAGCAGCTCACCAGATCGCCTACCTGCACGGGCTTATGAAACTCCATCGACGTTACAGCCACGGTCACGACCGGGCCTCCCGCATACTCCAACGCCACGATCCCGCCCGCAATATCCATCTGCGCCATGATCCAACCCCCAAAAATGTTGCCGCTGGGATTGGTGTGCGCGGGCATTGCCAACAGGCGAACCGTGGGTTGGCGATCACGAGGAAAATCCTGTGATTCTTTGGTCGATCGGGGCGCTTCTCTTGCATCGGCTGTTAGTGGCGTCGCGGGGTCTTGATCCTTTTCAACCCCCACCCGTTGAGGAAACGAGATTTCCAAAACCACACAGCCTACGTCTGTTCTGAATGGACCGTGCCGTTCGCCAGGCGCGCGGCTGGCGTAGCAACCCGCCTCCAGCCACTGATCAAGCGTCTGGTCATACAGGCGGCCGCTGACGATGAACACTTCCTCGGGGTAGGTATGAACCTTTCCACCGAGGGCTGTCGTATCCGCGCCAGGAAGAAAGCGGGTCAGGCGTGTGTATTCTCCAGTGAGCGGATCCATGCTCAGGGTCAGTTCTTCCACCTGGCTCTCCAGCTCCGGGAGTGGCGTCCACCGATCCTGATGCTCCAAGCAGAGCGGATTCCAATACGTCACCATTGTTTTCAACGCAAGTTCTCCACAGCAATGTGTTCTCTCAGCTCAAACCACAGCCCGCCATTGCTACAGGCCAAGCGCTGGGCGG
Source organism: Candidatus Competibacteraceae bacterium (assembly GCA_020444985.1). Taxonomy (GTDB): domain Bacteria; phylum Pseudomonadota; class Gammaproteobacteria; order Competibacterales; family Competibacteraceae; genus UBA2383. The sequence goes on along the minus strand of JAGRHK010000090.1, from coordinate 4,908 downwards.
TTGGGGTTACCGCCGCAATTCGGGGAGACGCCAGGAGGTGCGGGGGGTTGCTCAGTCAGTGAGCGGCCACCGTTCCAGTATCAACATCACGCATTTCTCCCGAAGGGGGTAAGCCGCTCATATCAATCCACGTGCCGCCGCCAGGAAATAACCCACCACACAGGAGGTGCCGACTCCGATCAAGCCTGGGAAAATAAAGCTATGATTGATCAGATATTTACCAATGTGCGTGGTCCCCGAACGATCAAACTGGATCGCTGCCAAATCGCTGGGATAGGTCGGCAAAATGTAGTAGCCATAACAGGCCGCCGCGAAAGCCACCACATAGCCCGGATCAACCCCGATGGATAATGCTACCGGCACCATCGCACTGATGGCTGCGGCCTGGGAATTGACGAACTTGGAGACGATCAACAGCGCAATGGCATAGGTCCACGGATAGGTCTTGATCATTTCTGACAGGGCATCCTTAATCGTCGGCAAATTGGCCTCGAACACCGTATCCGCCATCCAGGCCACGCCGAACACCGCCACTACCGCAATCATGCCCGCCCGGAACACCTCGGTTTTACCGATATTTGCCGCCTTGGTCTTGGTGAAGATCAAGATAAAGGCGCCGGCCATCATCATGAACATCTGGATGGTCAGCACCATGGAAAGCGCTTTACCGCCAAAGTGGGGGCGTAAGCCCTCGAAAGCGCCGAGCGTTGCCACCACCGCGATGGCGCCAACGAAAATCCACATTGCGACCCATTGATCGCGCTCCAATTCCTTGCCGAGCAGCGTGGTGGTTTCACCGTAGATGAATTTGCGGGTCTCTGGATCGGCGATCCGCTCCTGAAACTCAGGATCTTTGTCGAGATCCTTGCCCCGGAACCAACTGAAAATGCCGATCATCAATACCCCGGCCATGGTCGAAGGGATGGTGATCGACAACAGGGTAATGAAATCGACGGCATGAGATCCCCCCGGCGCCTTAGCCAGAAACGCGACCAAGGAGACCACGGCCACCGATACTGGGCTGGCGATGATGCCCATCTGCGCGCCGACCGACGCTGCCGCCATCGGGCGTTCGGGGCGGATACCGTTCTTGATGGCGATGTCGTAGATGATCGGCAACATGGTATAAACCACATGACCGGTGCCACACAGCATGGTGAGAAATGCGGTGACAAAGGGCGCAAGCACGGAAATATATTTCGGATTGCGCCGCAACATCTTCTCAGCCATCAGCAGCAAGACCTCCAACCCCCCCGAGGCTTGCAGCGTCGCGGAAGCGGCCACCACCGCAACGATGGTGAGCATCACATTCACTGGCGGCTTGCCGGGGGGTAGCTGGAACACAAAGGTCAGCACGACCACGCCGATACCGCCCAACAAGCCAAGCGCTACACCGCCCTTGCGCGCCCCATAAAGCAAGCAGACAACAACGAGCAGTAATTCCAGAGTAAACAACATAAGCGTCAAACCTCTTTTTCGTTTTAAAAATCGTTTGTTGCGCGATATTCAACTTAAATTTAGGTGATCAAGCCCTCAAATTGGAGGTTTGCCTGTTTAAAAAGACATACGACATGTGGGTCAAAACTTTTCGGTCGATCCGACTCGACCGAAAATGCCCAAGCTAGGTAGAGCGCGCATTGCGTACCCTACCTTTTCTACATTTTCAAAGGAGAGATGAACACAATTACGCTACGCACACGCGATCGTCCGTTTCTCCGCATTACTTTGCATCGCTAACTCAATGATACGAATCGTATCGCGCGCCTGTTCCGGGCGGACAATTAATTCCGCTTCTTTACGAATCGCACGATAGACATTTTCGTAATAGGCCGGATAACAACCCGCCACGGTTTCGATTTTTCCCTGAAAATGCAAATGATCGATCTGCGTATCCAGCGTACCCCAGCGCTCCGCTGGCTCGACGCCCCACTCTGGCTCCCGTGGTGAGCGCCCACCTTTCAACGCCTCCTCCTGTGGGTCCACTCCGTATTTCACGAAAGAGCCTTCGGTGCCGTGCAAGGCAAAACGAGGTCCGGGCTGGCGCATGAGTAAACCGGCCTTCAGGGTGACCTTCAATTCTCCATAATCGAGGATCAATTCAAACTGATCATCCGCAGTTCCCGCCTTGCGTTGACTGCGAATATCGGCGGTAACTCCCTGGGGCAGACCAAATAACACCAGCGCCTGATCGATCAGATGCGAACCCAGATCGTACAAAACTCCACTCCCTGGTCCCGCAGTTTCTCGCCAAGCGCGCTCCGAACTAAAAAAGTTCCGAAAACGGTCGAAATGCGATTCATACTCGACCAAACGTCCGAGTGATCCCAGTTTCACGATCTGACTGACGGTCTGAAAATCGCCATCCCAACGCCGATTCTGAAACGCGCTGATCACTTTGTGTTGTTGATCTGCCAGATCGATCAGTTCCTGCGCTTCTGCTGAGGTCAAGGTAAAGGGCTTATCCACTACCACATGTTTGTCGGCCAGGAGCGCTTGGCGGGCCAGATCGAAATGAGAACTGCTCGGCGTGGCCACCACGATCAATTCAATTTCTGGATCTTCAAATAGCGCAGCGACCTCCCGCACTACCTCGACTTCGGGATAGCGCTCGCGCACGGTCTGACCCCGTCGCTCCACAACCTTGCTCAGTCGCAATTGCGGTAGCGCCGTAATGAGTGGAGCATGAAACACTCGCCCCGCCATGCCGTAACCGATTAAACCAACCTTCATTTCATGCATCGAAAAGTCTTCCCGTAAATGGAGAAAGCTATAGCGCTATTTCTGATCTGGTGGATAAACCGAACAACCCAGTGCTTGTGATACCTCGCGGCCAGCGGTGATCAGCAGATTGGCGTACTCTTCTTGCCGATCGGGATCGAAACGAAATTCCGGGATCGAAATGCTCAGTCCCCCCACCACATCGTTCCAGTGGTCAAAAATGGGCACCGAGATGCAAATCACATGTTCCTCGAATTCCTGGTTATCCAAGCCATACCCACGCTGACGAGTGGATTCAAGTTCTGCCAGGAATTGCTCGGCGCTGGTAACACTATTTTTTTGGACACGGATAAAGCACAGATCCGCAATAATGGCGTCGCGTCGTGCAGGCTTTTCCCAAGCCAGCATCGCCTTGCCTATCGCGGTGGCATACACTGGCGCACGCCGACCCACTCGGGAATACATACCCAAGTAGTGTCGCGCATCCACCTTGTGGACATAGACCACCTCTCCATCGGCCAGCACCCCCAAGTGGATCGTCTCCAAGGTTTTTTCGGAAAGGATTTGCATCTGGGATTTAGCCAGTTCGAGCATATCCACATGTTGCAGCACCTTAGCGCCCAGCTCGAACAATTTCATAGTCAAACCATAGCGCTCGCTCTCGGGTTCCTGATACACGAAGCCCAGCGATTTCATGGTCTGTAAAAAGCGGTAAACCGTTGCTTTGGGCATGGCCAGCCGGATCGAGAGATCGGAAATACTCATTTCTTTCCGCTCACTCAAGGCCATCAGAAGTCCAAAAACTCTGAGTACGGCCGTAACGGATTCAGGCGGTTTATTGTCGTGAACGGCATCCATATGCAATTACTCGTAAGATTCTAAAAATCACGCCTCATACGAAAATTCAGTTTTATGGAATACATACAGGGATGGCAACATGCAGCGCTTTTTTGAAGCATCGCTCACCATCGCTCAATAGATCTCTCGTACCGTCGTGAGTTTCCGCATGGACTCGTAGGCACTGACGCGCATCCACGCCCAATACCCTCATCGCGCCAACCAACCTCCATCCACCGCTAAGGTATAACCATGCACATAATCCGAAGCAGATGAGGCAAGGAACACGACCGGCCCAGCCAAATCTTCCGGCGAGCCCCAGCGATTAGCGGGAATACGCCCCAGAATTTCTGCATTACGCTGGGCATCCGCCCGCAGTGCGACCGTATTATTGGTGGCCATATAACCCGGCGCGATGGCATTGACATTAATGCGCTTCGCAGCCCATTCGCAGGCCAATAATCGCGTCAGCCCCAGGACTCCACTCTTTGACGCGGTATAAGACGGCACGCGAATCCCCCCCTGAAAGGAGAGCATCGATGCAATATTGATGATCTTACCCGGCGAATCCTGGGCGACAAAGCGCCGCGCCACCGCTTGCGAGAGAAAAAATACCGTCTTCAGATTAAGGTTCACCACATCATCCCAGTCTTTTTCCGAAAAATTCAGCGCATCCTCCCGGCGAATGATCCCGGCATTATTTACCAGAATATCGAGGCGTCCCAATGTCTGGCAGGCCTCCTCAACCACGGACTCCAGACCCGGAATCTCCGCCAGATTGGCAGCAATGGCGTGGAAGCGCCGCCCCAGAGCCGTCACCGTCGCGGCAGTTTCGGTCGGTGCTGTGGTATTCACTCCCACGATGTCGGCGCCGGCCTGCGCCAGCGCAATCGCCATGCCTTGTCCCAGACCAGTGTTGCATCCAGTTACGATTGCCACTTTTCCAGATAAATCAAATAACTTCATTATACCATCCCCCTTTGCTCTGGAAAAACACGCCGCGATCAATGATCAATACAAATCACCCATCGCCACCGCATCCATATCATCAAAAACCTGGTTCTCTCCCACCATACCCCAAATGAAGGTGTAGCGTTGCGAACCGACCCCGGAGTGAATCGACCAACTGGGATTAATCACCGCCTGCTCATTGCGCATCACCAGATGCCGGGTCTCATCGGGCTTGCCGAGCAGATGAAATACCACCGTGTCTGGACGCATATCGAAGTAGAAATACACCTCCATCCGCCGCTCGTGGGTATGACAGGGCATGGTGTTCCACACGCTACCCTCCTCCAACACGGTCATGCCCATGGTCAACTGGCAGGATGGCGCCACCTCGGGCACGATGAA
>JAGRHK010000008.1 GCA_020444985.1 Candidatus Competibacteraceae bacterium | reverse complement strand
TATACGGATGTTGGCATTTTCAACGGCCTGATGGAAACGATTGATGAGTCAATCAAGTATCCGGTCTATACTGAAAAGAGCGGTGAAACCGGGGATGTCGTCCTGGCTGGACCAACCTGTGACAGCCTGGATATCATCTACGAACATTGCCAATACCCGTTGCCGCTCTCGCTGGAAATCGGTGACCGCATTTACTGGCTGTCGACCGGCGCGTATACTGCTTCCTACAGTTCTATCGAATTCAACGGCTTTCCACCGCTGAAAACCTATCATCTGTGAGAACAGCATTCACTTCTCATGCAGAGCGGCGAACGCATTGTCATCAATGGACGCGATTATCGGCTTGGGAACGTGCTTTCGGCTGGGGCCGGAAGCTATGGCCATGTATGGGCGGCCACTAGCGCCGCTGGATATCCGGTCGCTCTCAAACTGATCAATACCCTGGCCATGGAACAGGCTGACCCCAGCTTGCAAGGCCACTGGCGCGCCCATCTGGAACGCGAGATTGCATTCCTGTCCCGCCTCGATAGCGAGCAAGCCCGCCATATCGTTACGTTGTTCGATCATGGCCAGATCGATGGGCAGCCGGTGCTGGTCATGGAGCAGTTGTCGGCCAATCTCAGTCAATGGCTGGCGCAAAAACGCCAGGATAGCGCTCCGCCATTGGCGCTGGAGCGCATTCTCGACTGGGCGAGTCAAATCCTGAGCGGTTTGGAAGTTATTCATAATGCGGGCTTTGTTTATCGTGATCTGAAATTCAGCAACATCCTGGTTGATCAGGATGGCGCGTTGCTCAAACTGACTGATTTCGGTTCGCTCAAACGCCACGATGGCAATATTACCCGCTCATTCGTCGGTACGCCCGCCACCATGGCTCCGGAGCAGGTGCTCCCCGCCGCGACCGGCCCGCAAGGCTACGAATACGCGGTAGGCCCGCGCGCTGACTACTATGCGCTGGGGCTGTTGCTGTTCACGCTCCTCACCGATCAACCCGCTACCGCTGCCCAGCGGCGACTGGGTCAACTGCTGGCGCAATACGGCCAGGAAGGCGCCGCCCAGCGTCGTGAGGAGCTGGGGGAACTGAATGATCAGGAGCGTGAACTGCTGCAACGCTCCATCGAGTTTTGGACGGTTCCGGTCTCAACCCAGCCTGGGGGCGGAGCTGCGACCCTGCTGGCCAATCTGATCACGCGGTTACTGGCCCGTGACCCGGAGGATCGGCCTGGAAACGCGATGGAGATTCGCGCCGTACTGGATACGATGCGCGCTGGCCAATTAACGGCCTATAGCCGTGCGCCAAAGCAGACTCCTGTTGCACACGAACCCGATTGGGATATCTCGCCACTGACCCTGCCGCCGCATCCGCGTCTCCGCCGTTCGGCAACGGTAAACCGCTCGCGTTATTCACGAACAACCAAAACATTGATTGGCATCCTGGTCTTGGTGAGCACGCTGGCTTGGGCAATCGCGCTTCGTCCATTCGATAACGCCTCGTCTCCAGCGGCGCCCGAGTCGACGACAGCTGCCGCTATTCCGACCTCTCCGAACCGGTCCGCACCGGTCACCGCAGCGCCGCCCATCGCTGACATCACGCTTCCTACGCCGGAAGGCAGTCCTGCTGCCCTCACGACTGAGGAGGAAACGCCGGAACTTAGCTCTGCCCTCACGGCTGAGGAGGAAACGCCGGAGCTTAGCTCTACCTTCACGGCTGAGGAGGAAACGCCAGAACCCTCACTGCCCGTTGACGAATCAATCGCCGATCATTCGGAAAAAGCCGGTCATTTGAAAGAAACAGAACGTCTGGCTAATCCTGCGCCGTCCGAACCTCGGGAGCCGTTGCTGGAATCCCCAGCCGCCGCCTCGGTGATCGCTCAGCCGCAAGCGAAGCCTGCTGCGCCTGCCAAATCGACGCCATCGGTCATACATCGTCCTCCGCCAACTACGGCCAAGGTCGTCCCATCCAAACCGCGTCAGGAGCGCATCGCCAAACCCACGAGTCGCACCGAACGGACGGCGAAGACGACGCCTGCATCGGCTTCGCCCGCAAAACGACCCACGCCCGTTGCCATATCCAAGACGCCGAAAACGCCTAAGACGCCGGTTGCGCTTGCCAAAACACGTCAGCGGCCAACTGCGGCGCCGCCGAAGTTGCCGCCGATCGAGCTGAAATCCCGTCCGCGATCCACACGACCTTCTCTGCCGCCGATCGAACTGACATCACGCTCACAACCAACGCGCCCGGCCTTGCCGCCCATCGAATTGACCTCCCGTTCACAACCAACGCGCCCAGCCTTGCCGCCCATCCGGCTCGTCAGTCGCACCGATCCAGCGCCGGCGGCCAGCGCGACCCGTCGCCGTCCGGCGCAAACCGTCAGGCCTGCGCAACGCGCGTCTTCGCGAGCCAGACCATCAGCTCGTCAAGCAACCGATCCGATTACGCAATTCCAGAAAGATGCTGCGCGCGCCGCAACGGAAATCCGCCACAGTGTGAAGGAGCTGACCCAACAGGTCAGCCGAACTGGATCATCCGTCCGCGCAGAGATTCAACGCGGGCTAAGAGATGTCGAACAGGCGTTTACCAATAATAACAATGCCACGCGAGTCGAACGACGCGATCATTCATCCTCCCGATATACCAACCCGCCGCCACGCCGTCGGCCTCGGCGATAAAAAAGCGCTCTTGGAACCTGAAGTCTGAAACCGGTGCGCCTACTGGCATGCTTCGCGAATGGCTCGCAAGCTGGCCGCCGCCCCCGAGGCCAGTTTGTAATCAATAAACCGGGTCACATTCGTATCAGTGGGATTAATCTCTACTGTGGGAGTGCCCATCTGACTGGCTTGTACGACGGGTCCGGCAATGTAGGGAAACACGCTGGTCGTGCCGATGCTGAATACCAGATCAAACCCCTGATCCAGTTCCTGGTAAAGATGCTGAATGGCGTGAGCGGGCAGCGCTTCGCCGAACAGCACGACCCGCGGTCGCACCAGAGCCTTACATTGTGGGCAGGATGGCGGCATCTCCAGTCCGCCATAGTCGGGCACGGTGGCCGTGTAGTCGCAGCGGGTGCAAAACAAATCGTGAATATCGCCATGCATCTCGATCAGATTTCGACTGCCCGCGTCCCGGTGAAACCCATCGATGTTCTGCGTCAGTACGCAAATATCAAAATGATCCTGCCATTCGGCGATGATGGCGTGAGCGTCGTTGAAACGAGCGCCCCGACAGGCGCTTTCAATCTGATGCAGATACTTCCAGGTGATCGCTGGATTGGCCTCCAGCATCCCACCGGACAGGGCGGTTTCAATTGAAAAGTTTTCCTCGGTGGCTTTATCGTTATATAACCCGCCAATGCCGCGATAGGTCGGCAGGCCGGAATCTGCGGAAATGCCTGCCCCGGTAATAAACAACAAGCGACGGGCGCGGCGCATTTCATCGGCGATACGAGCGATAATAGCGGGGTCCGGATCTTTCATCATGGCGTGGCCTCATAGCATGACGTATTCGTAGAAGAAGGAAGGCGCGGGGTCAAGCTGCCAACAAGCTGTAAAGCGCCTCGAATTCACGACTCAGCTTGTGCTTGGCATCAAGATGAATCATCGGCAGCGCCTGAACATGCGATTCGCGGATCTTGATGGAAGCTGATAAAAAGGCGTCCAGCACGGGTAATCCTTCGCTGCGGAGCTCCTCAATCATGCGCGTCGGCAACCGGGCGCGGGCCTGATATTGATTGACAATAATGCCTTCCACCCGCAGATTGGAGTTGTGATCAGCCTGGATTTCCCGGACGCTATCCATTAACGTGTACAGCGCGCGGCGCGAAAAATCATCGCAATCAAAGGGAATCAGGCAGGCATCAGCAGCAATTAGCGCCGAACGGGTAAAAAAGTTTAACGCCGGCGGCGTGTCAATAAAGACTTCATCAAATTCCCGGAGCGTGTCCAGCGCCTCGCGCAGTTTGTACATTTTGTAGCGCGATTCCAGCTTGACCTGCAATTCCTCCAGCCGGGGATCGGACGGCAATACGCCAAGATTGTCGAACCGGGTCGGAACGATATAGGCGTTCGGTTTATCGCCAAAGACCCTGTAGGCCAGAATATCGTCAAAAAAATGAGCCAGCGTTTTTTTCTGCTCCGCCAGAGATGGACCGAGCAGATAGCGGGAGGCGTTAGCCTGCGGATCCAGATCCACCAACAGGGTCCGCCGACCCCGCGCGGCGCTGATCGCGGCCAGATTGCACGCAATAGTGGATTTACCCACTCCACCTTTTTGATTAAAGACAACTCGGCGCATAGCGGTTCCCACGGTTTTGTTAGGGTTTCGTCAAGTGTAGTGCAAGTCATCGAATAGCGTCGAGAGAGGCCGTCGCGCGACTTGATCGCGCGAAGCGCTTGCGTCAACGTCACATCGGGTCAAATTGATGTAGAATGATTCTCATCTATGAGCTTATCCGGTGATGGCATGACTTCATTTACTTCTCCCGGCGATGGAACCGAAATCATTGTCCCGACCGCCAAGTCGCGGTTGCGGTTCCAGTTCGAAGCGATTGAATTGCGGGTAATCGCTGGATCAGACGCCGGACTGGAAATCAGCCTGGGTCTGCCCAACGTGCGCATTGGCGCCGCGCCAGACAACGATGTCGTCCTCAGCGATCGCGCGGTCTCGCGTCGGCACGCCGAAATCTTCATGACACCGAATGGCTTGCTATTACGCGATCTTGGATCAACCAATGGCACCTTCATCAATGGCGTACAGATCACCGAAGCCTATATTCCACCGGACGCAGAATGCCGACTGGGCTATTCGCAACTCTTGATCCGCCAGCATACCGAGGAACGCAAGGTTGCGGTGCCGCGCCAGGATCATCTCGGCGAATTGGTGGGATCAAGCGAACGCATGCGTGAACTGTATGGCCTGATTCGAGCAGTAGCGCCCACGCCCACCACCGTCCACTTGAACGGTGAATCCGGTTCGGGCAAGGAGTTGGTGGCGCGCACCCTGCACGCTTTTTCTGGCCGATCCGGTCCTTTTGTCGTATTCGACGCTTCGGTAACGGATCCCGAGATGGTGCGTAACGACCTGTTTGGCCACATCAAGGGGGCCTTCACTGGCGCCACCGGTTCCCGCGAGGGGGCCTTTCGCCAGGCGCACACCGGCACTTTGTTCATTGACGAAATTGGCGAATTGCCCCTGGATTTGCAACCTCGGTTACTGCGCGTGCTGGAAAGCCGCGAAGTCACGCCGATCGGTTCGGACCGGTCGACTCGGGTCGATGTCCGCGTCATCACCGCTACCCATCGCGATCTGGCGGCGATGGTCCGCACGGGCGCCTTTCGCACCGACCTGTTTTATCGCCTGTCGGTGGTGCCCATCGACCTGCCAGCGCTGCGCGAGATTCGCGAGGATATTCCCCCGATTGCGCAGCATCTTTGCCAACAATTGCAACTCAACAGCCGGTTTTCAGAAGGCGCCATGGCGGCGTTGCAAAGCTATCCCTGGCCGGGCAATGTGCGGGAATTGCGCAATGTGCTGGAGCGAGCGGCGGTGATGTGCGGCGACCGGGAAATTCGCGCCGAGGATTTGCGACTGCCCAGGGTTGCGCTGGCGCCCGCCATCTGGCCTGCCCCGGCGATGCCTGCTCCAGCGATGCCTGTTCCAGCGACGCCTGCCCCGGCGCTGCCAGCGTCGCCCCTGCTATCCTCCCCCCCCAGCCTCGTTGAGCCAACGTCAATCCCTAGAGGCGGCGCGGCGGATGCCCGCGCGCATCTCAAGGATGTGGAGCGACAAATGATTATTGAGGCCATGGGGCGCAATCGGAATAATAAAGCCGCTGTCGCCCGCGAGCTGGGCATTCCTCTCTCGACTTTGAAGCGTCGCCTCAAAGAATACCGCATCGGCGAGGACGAGTAGCAGCAAGGTCAGCGTTCACCCCCTCCCGGTGAGCGCCCACTGCACATGCTCCTGCACCAGCGCCGATGGATGCGTCAGCCGCGCTCGCAGGGCTGCGGTTACATCCGGCGAACGCGGCGCATTGCCCAACGCCACGGCAATATTCCGCAGCCAGCGTTCATGACCGATCCGGCGTATGGCGCTGCCTTCGGTGCGCTGCAGGAATTCTGTTTCATCCCAACGAAATAACGCAAGCAAATCGGGCGCATCCAGGCCGTGCCGGGTGCGGAAATCCGCTTCTACCGTAGGACGGGCGAAGCGATTCCAGGGACAGACCAGTTGGCAGTCATCACAACCATAAATCCGATTGCCCATGGCCCGGCGGAACTCCAGCGGAATCGCCCCTTGTAGCTCAATGGTGTGATAGGAAATACAGCGTCGGGCATCCACCTGATACGGCGCAACGATGGCTCGGGTCGGACAAATCTCCAGACAGGCCACACAGCGCCCGCAATGCGCGTGCGCCGGTTCATCCACAGGCAACGGTAGATCCACATAAATTTCGCCGAGGAAAAACCAGGAACCGGCTTGCCGGTCCAACACGTTGCTGTGCTTGCCGATCCAGCCCAGGCTGGCTTTCTCCGCCAGCGCTTTTTCCAGCACCGGCGCGCTGTCTACGAAGACGCGATAGCCGAATGGCCCGATCGCAATGGCGATGCGTTCAGCCAGGCGTTGCAAGCGATTCCGCAGCACCTTGTGATAATCCCGTCCCAGGGCGTAACGCGAGATATAGCCCAAATCCGGTCGGTGCAACACGCCCCACGGCTCCGCCGTCGCCGGTGGTTGATAATCCATGCGCGCGGCGATCACCCGCACCGTATTGGGCACCAATTCCGCCGGGCGGCTGCGCTTGACGCCATGCCGGGCCATGTAGCCCATTTCACCGTGAAACCCCGCCGCCAGCCAATCGAGCAGCCACCGCTCATGCTCGCCAAGCTGAATATCCGTGATGCCGATTTTCTGAAAGCCTAACTCCCATCCCCAGGTCTTGATGAAGGCAGCAAGTTCGGTAATCATGGAAAATGATTTATAATCAATTACTAAAAAATCCCATGGATATTTAGGAAGCGGCTTGCAGACGATTTAGCCGCAATTGTCGGCCAGCCGGTTCCTGCAGTGAATAGGCTATAATTAACAAGGCGCTTTGCCTATTGTGTCTCATCATCGCCGCCGCTCAGGAGGTTGCCCATGCGCGAACTGCCTTATGAACTGTACCGCGCCACCCAGGTGCGGGAACTGGACCGCATCGCCATCGAGGAGCGTGGCGTTCCCAGCTATACCCTGATGAGCCGGGCCGGTGAAGCGGCATTCCATTTACTCCGCCAACGCTGGCCAGACGCGCGGCGCATCACTGTCGTGTGTGGCGGAGGCAATAACGGCGGCGATGGTTATGTGGTCGCGCGCTTTGCCCGTCAAGCCGGTATGCAGGTCAAGGTGCTGACTCTGGCCGATCCTGCCAAACTGGTTGGCGATGCCCAAACGGCTTGGCAGGATGCGCTCGCCGCCGAAACGCCGGTCGCGCCTTTCACGCCAATGGGACTGAATGATTCCGAACTGCTGGTCGACGCGATTCTGGGCACCGGTCTGGAACGAGAGGTCACAGGCGCTTGGCGGGAAGCGATCCAGGCCATGAACGCTGATCCCGCTGATATTTTCGCCCTCGATATTCCCTCGGGGTTGCATGCCGATACCGGCGCGGTACTCGGCGCAGCGATCCAGGCAGCGGCCACCCTGACATTCATCGGTCTTAAACTGGGCTTGTTCACGGCTCAGGGGCCGACTTGCTGCGGCGACGTTCACTTCGCGAACCTGGAGGCGCCGCCCGATATCTATCCCGCTCTGCATCCGGCCTGCTGGCGCTACGCCGGCGAAGATTTGCCAAGTCTGTTGCCTCCGCGTCAGCGCAGCGCCCACAAGGGACATTTCGGCCATGTCCTGGTGGTCGGCGGCGATTTGGGCATGGCGGGCGCGGCGCGGCTGGCCGGCGAAGCCGCCGCTCGGTGTGGCGCGGGATTGACCAGCGTCGCGACGCGCGCTGTTCATGCGGGCCTGCAAGCGGCGGTTCGACCGGAATTGATGTTTCGGGGCGTGGAAACGCCCGAAGAACTGGAACCGCTACTGGATCGAGCCACGGTCATCGCTATCGGGCCTGGTTTGGGGCGTGATCACTGGGGGCGGGCCATGTTCCATGCGGCGCTGACCACGGATAAACCGCTGGTCATTGATGCGGATGGGCTGAATCTGCTGGCGAACGAACCTTTATTCCGCGAAAACTGGATTCTAACGCCCCATCCGGGCGAGGCGGCTCGTTTGTTGAAGATGACCCCGGCGCAAGTCGAGTCGGATCGCTTCACGGCTGTTGAAGATCTGGTCCTGCGCTACGGCGGCGTGGCGATGCTCAAAGGCGCTGGTTCGCTCATCGCCAGTCGGGAGGAAGGACAGGTCGCCCTGTGCGCCACAGGCAATCCGGGTATGGCCAGCGGCGGCATGGGCGATGTGTTGACCGGGGTCATCGCGGCGCTGCGGGCGCAAGGGTTGCCTCCGTTCGCTGCCGCGAAGGCCGGGGTTTACCTGCACGGTCTGGCGGGCGATCAGGCGGCGCAAACCAACGGTGAACGTGGCCTGCTGGCGACGGATCTGTTGCCTTTCCTGCGCCGTGGAGTCAATCCCTGAGCCATGTTGAAACGTTATCTTGATTCGTCGGCCGCCACCGAAGCGCTGGGCGCGCGGCTGGCGGCGCTGCTGAAACCCGGTTGCATTATCTATCTAAGCGGTGATCTGGGCGCGGGCAAAACGACTCTCGCCCGCGGTCTTTTACAGGCGCTCGGCCATCAGGGCACCGTCAAGAGTCCCACTTTCACGCTGGTGGAGCCGTATCACATTGGAACATGGCGGCTGTTTCACTGGGATTTATACCGATTGGCCGATCCTGAGGAATTGGAATTCCTGGGCCTGCGCGACCAGCTCGACGATCACGCGGCGCTGCTGATCGAGTGGCCGGAGCATGGGTACGGAGAATTGCCAGCGGCCGATCTGGAAATCGCGTTGAACTATGTCGGCGCAGGCCGTGAATGCCGGTTGGTCGCGATTTCAACGCTGGGCCAATGGATGTTGGCGTCCCTGAGTCTGTTATCCACGGAAATGTAAACGTCATGATCGAACTGGAGCAACTGCTCGCCTTGATGGCTCGCCTGCGCGATCCAGATTGTGGCTGCCCGTGGGACCGCGCGCAGACCTATGCCACGATTGTCCCGCACACGATTGAGGAAGCCTATGAAGTTGCGGATGCCATCGCTCGCGAGGACTGGGTGGAATTACGCGCTGAACTCGGCGATTTACTTTTCCAGGTGGTGTTTTACGCGCAGATCGCCCACGAGGAAGGGCGCTTTGACTTTGCTGACGTCGCACGCAGCATTGTCGAGAAAATGACCCATCGCCACCCGCACGTCTTCAGCGATGCCAGTTACGCCAATGCCGCAGAACAAACCGCCGCTTGGGAGCGGATCAAATCGGCGGAGAAAGCCGGGACGGTTGAACCGGACGCCAGCGTCCTGGACGGCGTTCCTTTGCCTTTGCCCGCGTTGATTCGAGCGGTGAAGTTGCAAAAAAAAGCCGCGCGCGTCGGTTTCGACTGGGGCGCCATAGAACCCGTGCTGGCCAAGATCGAAGAAGAGATCGCCGAGATCCGCCATGAAATCGCCGTTGGCGCTGCCCCGGAACGGTTGACCGATGAGCTGGGCGATGTGTTGTTTGCGGTCGCCAACCTGGCGCGTCATCTTGACCTCGATCCCGAGGGGGCGTTGCGCGGGACCAACGCCAAGTTCACGCGGCGTTTCCAGCGCATTGAAACGTGGCTGGCGGAACAGGGCCGCACGCCAGCGGAGGCGACGCTGGCGGAAATGGATGCGCTATGGGAACAAGCGAAAGTTGAAGAACGGTTGTTCAACCATTAACCAGAAACCTCTTTGTTTCAACGCGGCCGATCACCTTCAATTTGCAATACGCCCTCGTTGGCCGCCTTAGGTTGTGGTCGTTTGCTTTCCAGCTTAATCCGCAGCCGGAGATTATTGGCCGAATCCGCATGGCGAATTGCGGTTTCATAGCTGATCTGGCCGGTTTCATACAGATTGAACAGCGCTTGGTCAAAAGTCACAATGCCCTGTTCGCTGGAACGGGTCATGACCGATTTCAGTTCCTTGACGCGCCCCTGAAAAATGAGCTCGGCCATCAGTGGGGTGTTCAATAGAATCTCGACCGCCGGGATCAGGCCCGGTTGACCCTCGCGCGGCAGCAGCCGCTGGGAAATGAACGCCTGCATGTTAAACGACAGATCCATCAGCACTTGCGGTCGTTTCTCTTCGGGAAAGAAATTGACGATGCGGTCAAAAGCCTGATCGCTATTGTTCGCGTGCAGGGTGGTCAGGCACAAATGTCCGGTCTCGGCGAAGTTGATGGCGTGCTGCATGGTTTCACGATCTCGCACCTCGCCAATCATGATCACGTTGGGCGCTTGCCGAAGGGTGTTTTTCAGGGCCGCCTCGTAGGAGTCGGTATCCGTCCCGATCTCACGCTGATCCACCAGACATTGTTTATGGCGATGAAAAAACTCGATAGGATCTTCGACAGTGATAATATGTTCCTGGCAATGCTCATTACGGTAATCCAGCATGGCGGCCATTGAGGTGGTCTTGCCGCAACCGGTGCCGCCCAGGAAAATCACCAGTCCACGCTTGGTCATGGCGATATCCTTGAGCGTCGGCGGCAGGTGCAGTTCCTCAATGGTCGGAATCTGCTGCTGAATCAAACGCAGCACCATGCCAGCGCTACCGCGTTGCGTGAAAGCGCTGACCCGAAAGCGCGCCATGTTTGGGAAATTCAGGGAAAAATTGACCTCATGATGTTGGTCGAATTCACGCGTATGGCGATCATGCATGATCGCCCGAGTCAACAGCGTCGTCTGTTGGGGGGTCAATCGACGATTGCCAACGCGACGAATCACTTGATTGACCTTCACCGCTGGCGGACTGCCCGCCGTGATGAAAATATCCGATCCTCCGATCTCCAGCAGTTTGACGGTGAGTTCATAAAGATACTGAGTGGCTTTTTCATAATCGTTGACTTCCAATGCCGAACTCTTGTCCATACCGTGTCTCCTTTTGGCTAATTGATACCTGTAAGTATTCTATATTCTATACTCGGAAAATCGCGTCAGCATTGACCTATGTTGGTACGATCGTCCAATCTCCCCGCTATTTCCGGTTACTGTACGCACCGTCGCTCTATCTTATCGCGCTTTCGGGATGATATCGGTCCTTGTTTTACCATCAGGAGAAGATGATTTCCATGAATGTGAATGACTCCCGCTACTGGCTCCCGCTACTAGCGTTGTTGATCCCCTTGTGTTGGGCAGAGGCCGTTCCAGCGGCGCGTCCCGAAATTGCGCGACCGTTGCCGGATTTTCGCAAGCTGGTGAAGCAGAATGAGGCGGCGGTCGTCAATATCAGTTCTACGCAAACCCCCAGTCGCCGATCCCGTTCATCTGGGTTACCCGAATTGCCGGGCAGCGAAAACCCCTATCTGGAGTTTTTCAAGCGATTTTTCCAGGAGCGCCCCGAACTGCCGGGCGATCGTCAGGCCAATTCACTGGGTTCCGGGTTCATTATCTCCGCCGATGGCTATATCCTGACCAATGCCCACGTCGCCCAGGATGCTGAAAAGATTATCGTTCGGCTCAGCGATCAGCGGGAACGACCGGCCAAAGTGATCGGCGTCGATGAGCTGACCGATGTCGCCGTGATCAAGATTGACGAAGGTGAAAATCTGACCGCCGTCAAAATTGGCGATTCCGACGCATTGGAGGTCGGTGAATGGGTCGTGGCCATTGGCTCGCCGTTCGGGCTGGAACTGACCGCGACCCAGGGCATTGTCAGCGCGGTCGGCCGCAACCTGCCCAGCGGCACCTACGTACCCTTTATCCAAAGCGACGTAGCGGTCAATCCCGGCAGCTCCGGCGGCCCACTCTTCAACCTGCGTGGCGAGGTCGTCGGCATCAATTCGCAAATTTACAGTAGCACGGGTGGTTACATGGGGCTGTCTTTCGCCATTCCCATCAAACTGGCGATGCAGGTCGCCGAGCAATTGAAGTTGACCGGCGAAGTGACCCGGGGATGGCTCGGTATTTTGCTGCAAGCCGTCAACAATGATCTGGCTGAGGCGTTCAAACTGGATCGGCCGCGCGGCGCGCTGGTCGCGCTGGTCCTGCCGGACAGCCCGGCAGCCAGCGCGGGCTTCAAACCTGGCGATGTCATCCTGCGCTACAGTGGCGAACCGGTGGAGGATTCCTCGCAATTACCGCGCATGATCGGCGTCACGCCAGTTGGCAAGACCGTGGCAATGTCCATTCTTCGCAACGGCGAACCACTGGAAATCAAGGCCACGATTGCCCGGTTGGAAACGACCGAGGAACGGGTCATGACCATGGATGAATACAGCGACCCGCGCCTGGGCATCGTCGTCGCTGATCTCAGCAACGAACAACGACGCGGACTGGGCACTGACGACCAGGGCGTATTGGTTACCGGACTGGATGAAGGTCCAGCCGCGAATGCGGGCCTGTATCCCGATGACATTATTTTGCAACTTGATCTTGCTCCGGTGAAAAATGCCAGCCAGTTTATTGAAATGGCCAAGGAACTCCCCAATGGCAAAGCCGTACCGGTGTTGGTGCGCCGGGAAAACGAATCACTGTACTTGGCGGTGCGCATGCCGCCTGAACGGGAATGAATTGTTAAACGTCGATGAACCCGAATAATTGCCTGGATTTTGAAAAGCCAATCGCCGAGTTGGAGGCGATGCTCAAAGAGTTGCGGCATCTCAGCGCCGAGCAGGATTTGAATATCAGCGATGAAATCGCGCGCCTGGAAGCGAAAAGCAAGGCGCTGACCGAGTCGATCTTCGCCACACTGACGCCTTGGCAGATTTCCCAGATTGCCCGTCATCCCCTGCGGCCTTATACGCTGGATTACATCGAGCACATCTTCACGGACTTTCAGGAACTGCATGGCGATCGGACCTTTGCCGATGATCATGCCATTGTCGCCGGGCTGGCGCGACTGGATGGCCGACCGGTCTTGATCATCGGTCATCAGAAAGGTCGGGACACTCGGGAAAAGCTTTACCGTAACTTTGGCATGCCGCGTCCGGAAGGTTACCGCAAGGCGTTGCGTCTGATGAAGCTGGCGGAACGCTTCCACTTGCCGATTCTAACTTTTATTGACACGCCGGGCGCTTATCCGGGCATTGGCGCGGAGGAACGCGGCCAAAGTGAAGCCATCGCGCGCAATCTGTTTGAGATGAGCCGGTTACGGACGCCGGTGATCGGCATCGTGATCGGCGAAGGCGGTTCCGGTGGCGCGTTGGCGGTCGGCGTCTGTGACCGGACGTTCATGTTGCAATATGGCACCTACTCGGTGATCTCGCCGGAGGGTTGCGCGGCGATCCTCTGGAAAAGCGCTGATAAGGCGCCGGATGCGGCTGAAGCGATGGGGCTGACCGCCGACCGCTTGCTGAAGCTCAATCTGATCGATGGGATTATCCCTGAACCGCCGGGCGGCGCGCACCGTGATATCGCTTTGATGGCGGAGAATGTCCGGATGGCCCTGCGGGAAAACCTGCAAGTACTGGATGCGCTGTCAATAGACAATCTGCTGGAGCAGCGCTATCAACGGCTGATGAGTTATGGCGACTTCAAGGAAGCCGCGCCGACAACGTCGCTGCAATCCACCTGGCAGAGCAGCGTAGCGGCGTTGTTGGGGAAGGAGAGCTGAAGGCGCGCGGCTCCAGGTTCCGGGTTCCAGGTGCGGTCTTGACCGGTCATGGCGCGCATTGATCGGCATCTTTCCCGGTTACTGACCGCCCATCCCCACACACGTCTGGTGATCGGCTACAGCGGCGGGGTTGATTCGCATGTCCTCTTGCATGTGTTGGCGACGCAGCAAGCGCTAGGGTTGGCGCGGACGGTCGAGGCGATTTACATCGATCACGGTCTGCACGCCGTTTCCGCCGTCTGGGGTGAACATTGCGCCGCTGTTTGCCGCGATCTGAATCTGCCTTTTCGGGTATTAAAGATCGATGCTGGGCCGATGCCGGGGGAAAGCCCCGAAGCTGCAGCCCGTCGCGCGCGCTATGCCGCGCTCGCCGCTGAACTCGGTCCCGACTCTGCGCTCTTGACCGCCCATCATCGCGATGATCAAGCCGAGACCCTGTTGTTGCAGTTGCTGCGCGGCGCGGGTCCACACGGTCTGGCGGCGATGCCAGAGGCGGCCCGTTTAGGCGAAGGTTGGTTATTGCGACCGTTTTTGGACGTGGATCGCGCGGAGTTGCTGGTTTATGCCCGTGAGCGTCGATTGTGCTGGATCGAAGATGCCAGCAATGCGGACACCGGTTTCAACCGCAATTATCTGCGCCACCAAGTTTTGCCCGTGCTGCGGGCGCGCTGGCCTGCCGTAAATCGCACCCTGAGTCGTTCCGCCCGGTTGTGTGCGGAAACAGCGACCGGGTTGGATGAAGAAGCCGCTGCGGATTTGGCGCGCGTTGCAACGGAGCATCCTGACCGTTT
>JAGRHK010000089.1 GCA_020444985.1 Candidatus Competibacteraceae bacterium | reverse complement strand
ATAGCCCTTCGGTGTTCCTGACGACCTGGTATACAGGATTGTTCGCCGTGGACGATGGCGACGCGCTAAACGCGGCTTACTGGGAACGCCTGATTGATGTGCGCGAGGCGGTGAGCAAGCGGCTGGAGCAAGCGCGGGTCGCGGGCGATATTGGCTCGTCGCTGGACGCCGAAGTCAATGTGTATTGCGATGGCGAACTGGCGGCGGATCTGGGACGGCTGGGCAATGAGTTACGGTTCTTCTTCATCACTTCTTATGCGCGTGTTCACCCGTTCGCCGCAGCGCCGGCAGACGCTGAAACGCTGTCCATGAACGGTCAGTCGCTGGTTGTCCAGGTCACACCTAGCACGCACGGCAAGTGCGTCCGCTGCTGGCACCATCGCGAGGATGTGGGCCATAACGCCGAGCATCCGGAGCTGTGCGGGCGCTGCGTAGAGAATGCGTTTGGGGCAGGTGAGGAGAGGAGGTTTGCTTGAGATGAGTCCTTCTCTCAACCATAGTTATCTGTGCCGCAAAATCATCTTACCCGGAAAAATCAATGATCAAACCTTGGATCTGGCTGAGCCTGCTGGTCATTGTCCTCGACCAGGCCACCAAATATCTGGCCGAGACGTTGCTGGTCATGCATCAACCTGTACCGGTGACGCCCTCGTTTAACCTGATGCTGACTTACAATACCGGCGCGGCTTTCAGTTTTCTGGCGGATGCCGGCGGTTGGCAACGCTGGTTTTTTCTGGGACTCGGCGCACTGGTCAGCATAGGCCTGGTGATTTGGCTGGCGCGGCTTAAACCACAGGAAAAATGGCTGGCGGTCGCTCTGGCGCTGATTCTGGGCGGCGCGATTGGCAACTTGATTGACCGGGCCTGGCTAGGCCAGGTGATTGACTTTATCCAACTCTACTATGACCGCTGGTACTGGCCTGCCTTCAACATCGCCGATTCCGCCATCACCATCGGCGCCGTGTTGCTGGTCGTGGAAAGTCTCTGGCTGCGGCCCTCCAAAACCTGATGCCTGATACCTGATACCTCATGACCACACACATTCACCTGGCTAACCCGCGCGGCTTCTGCGCTGGAGTGGATCGCGCCATCGGCATCGTCGAACGGGCGCTGGACCTTTTTGGAGCGCCCATCTATGTGCGCCATGAAGTGGTGCATAATCGCTTTGTCGTGGACAACTTGCGGCAACGCGGGGCGGTGTTTGTCGAAGAACTCGATGAAGTGCCGGACGGCGCTACGCTGATTTTCAGCGCTCATGGCGTGTCGCGCGCTATCCAGGAACAGGCGGCTCAGCGGAACTTGAAGGTTTTTGACGCGACTTGTCCACTGGTCACCAAAGTTCATCTGGAGGTCAGTCGCCATGCCCGCACCAGTCGCGAGCTCATCCTGATCGGCCATGCGGGTCATCCCGAGGTTGAGGGCAGCATGGGTCAGTATGACGAGAACGCCGGCGGGCGGATGTATCTGGTGGAAACGGTGGAGGATGTTCAGGCGCTGGCGGTGCGCGATCCCACTGAACTGGCTTATGTGACCCAAACCACACTGTCCGTGGACGATACGGCGCGCATCGTCGCCGCCTTGCGCGAGCGTTTTCCAGCCATTCAGGGACCGCGCAAAGATGATATCTGCTACGCTACCCAGAATCGTCAGGATGCGGTCAAGGATCTGTCGTGGGATTGTGAGTTGCTGTTGGTCGTTGGCTCGCGCAACAGTTCCAATTCCAATCGCCTGCGGGAACTGGCCGAGAAGGAAGGCGCGCCAGCGCAGTTGATCGATGGGCCCGACGATATCGACCCCGCGTGGCTCGTCGGAAAAACGGCGATCGGCGTCACCGCCGGCGCTTCCGCGCCCGAGGTGCTGGTGCAACAGGTCATCGCTCGGCTGCGGGAACTGGGGGCGGAGACGGTAACGGAAAGCACAGGCCGGGAGGAGAACGTCGTATTTGTGTTGCCAAAAGAATTGCGGTGAATGTTGACGAATGTTGACGCAAGCGGTCATCGCTGTGTCGATGGCGACTAGACTTCGCCGTAACGCGCCCCGGCGCCGATCCAGCGGCGGATCAGCGGTTCGACGCAGTCCGGATGGTCGCGCAGCAATAAATCGGCGGTGTGGCGCACGACATTCAGTAAATCCTGATCGCGCAATAGATCAGCAATGCGCAAGCTTTGTTCGCCGGTCTGGCGGGTGCCCAGCACCTCGCCGGGACCGCGCAATTCCAGATCGCGGCGGGCGATTTCAAAACCGTCGTGGCATTCCCGCAATACCGCCAGCCGAGTATGCGCGATCGGGGACAGCGGCGGTTTGTAGAGCAGCACACAACTGCTGTCGATGCTGCCGCGCCCGATGCGCCCGCGCAATTGATGAAGTTGCGCTAAGCCCAAGCGCTCGGGATTCTCGATAATCATCAGGCTGGCGTTAGGCACGTCGACCCCAACTTCGATGACGGTGGTGGCGACCAGCAACTCCAGTTCTCCCGCTTTGAAGGCGGCCATTACGGCTTCCTTGGCGCTGGCCGCCAGCCGGCCATGCACCAGGCCAATGCGCAGCTCCGGCAGCAGCGCAGTCAATTGCTCGGCCGTCACCGTAGCGGCTTGGCATTGCAGCGCCTCGGATTCTTCAATCAACGGGCAGACCCAGTACGCTTGGCGGCCGCTACGACAGGCTTGGCGAATCCGTTCGATGATCTGGTCGCGGCGATGATCCGGGGCCGCCACGGTCTTAACCGGGCGGCGGCCCGGCGGCAGTTCATCGATGATCGACGTATCGAGATCCGCATAGGCGCTCATCGCCAAGGTACGCGGAATCGGCGTCGCGGTCATGATCAGTTGATGGGGACAGCGCCCGCCAGCGCGGCCTTTTTCACGCAAGGCCAGACGCTGGTGAACGCCGAAACGATGTTGTTCATCCACGATCACCAGGGCCAATTCCGCGAAAGCGACCGTTTCCTGAAACAGCGCGTGGGTGCCGACGGCGATTTGAATCTCTCCGGCCGCCAGGCGTTCCAGCACAAGCCGTCGCGCCTTACCGGTCAGCCGTCCCGTCAGCCAGGCGACTTCCAGGCCCAAGTCGCCCAGCCAATCGCGGAAATTTCGGTGATGCTGTTCAGCCAGCAACTCGGTCGGCGCCATCAGCGCAGTCTGCGCCCCGGTTTCCACCGCGCGCAGTGCGGCCACGGCGGCAACCACCGTTTTACCTGAGCCTACATCGCCTTGTAGTAGCCGGAGCATGGGGCGGGGTTGCGCCAGATCGGCGGTAATTTCCTCCAGCACCCGCTGCTGAGCGTGGGTGAGCGTGAAGGGCAAGCGTTCCAGAAAGCGTTGACTCAAACGGCCGCTGACCAGCGGCGGCGCAGCGTGCTGTCGGGCCTGTTCGCGTAGCCGGCGCAAGCTGAGCTGATGCGCCAGCATCTCCTCGAAAGCCAGTCGACGCCGGGCCGGGTGGCGACCGTTCTCCAATTCCGCCACCGCGACCTGGGTCGGCGGTTGATGGAGCAGCCGGACGGCTTCGGCGATGGAAGGCAGTTTTAATTGATCCAACAGTGTGGCGGGTAAGAGTTCCGGCAGCAGCGTCGCGGTTTCCAGATATTGCAGCGCCTGCTCCGCCAAGCTGCGCAGGGTGAATTGCTGCAAGCCAGCGGTAGCGGGATAAATCGGAGTCAGACAGTCTTCCACCGGCGGCGTGTCGGGTTCAATCCGGCCGCATTCCGGATGGATCATTTCCAAATCACCGCTATAACCGGTGCGCACTTCGCCGAAGCAACGCAACCGCGCGCCGGTCTGGCAGAGCCATTGCTGTTGCGCGGGACTGAAATGAAAGAAACGCAGTGTGAGGTCGCCGGTTCCGTCATTCAGGCGACAAAGCAGGAACCGCCGGCTGCGTCCGCTGATTTGGCTGTTCATCACCGTCGCTTCGATCTGCGCTTCTGCGCCAGACTGCAACTGGCCAATCGGAGTAATGCGGCTTCGGTCTTGATAACGCAACGGCAAATGGAGTAACACATCCTCGGCGGTGTGCAAGCCGAGTCGCCGCAGGCGTTCCGCCAGTTTGGGGCCAACTCCTTTCAGGGTTGTGATCGAAATCAAAGTCTTGCCGATAATGGCGTCAGGTTGACAAGCATGCACGCCTGAATAGGCTAGGCGCTAAAAAATCAATTGATAGAAAAGTATACAACAACTGACTAATATAAATCGGGTTTAAAGTGATTGAAAACCCGGTATGCGGGACAAGTTAAGAATCTGGGAGCGCCTCATGCGTGTCTATCACAAGAACCTGTACCTTGCTTTATTTCCATATGTAAGGTTAAAACCCCCGCCTTTAGGCGGGTAGATTTCATCTCCAGCCCTGACGCGGGTAGAGTTGCTGGACAGGTTAGCAACGAGCCAGGGGAGTGTCGAGATGGACTATCGGTATGGGAGCCACACGGTTTATAAAATTGAATATCATCTGGTATGGGTGACGAAGTATCGTTACCGGGTATTGATCGGGGATGTCGGTCAGCGCGTTCGAGAACTCGTGCGGCAAACCTGTGAAGCTTTTGAGATTCGGATTATCAAAGGGGTGGTGAGCAAGGATCATGTGCATATTCTGGTCTCAGCGCCACCGGAGATATCGGTCAGTGACATGATGCGTCATATTAAGGGGCGATCATCAAGCAAGTTGTTTGAGGAATTCCCGGAGTTGAAGAAGCGTTACTGGGGACGGCATTTTTGGGCGCGTGGCTATTTTTGCGTGACGGTCGGAGAAATGACGGAGGCGATGATTCAAGAGTACCTGGCGCATCACTTTGAGCCGGATCCAGCGCGTGACTTTCGGGTTGAATCGTAGGCGCGTCGTTTAGGCGACGCGCACATGGACTTTCAGTCCGTTACTTCAACCCACCGGCTTTCAGCCGGTGGTTGTTGAGTCTGGATCGCCGGGAAGCCCAATGGATTTACTACCGCCTGCATCCGGATTTGCCCGTCTGGATGCGGGACGTTTTGCAAACAACCTGCCGAGCGCTGGGGACGCAGACCCCATTTTGTGCAGATCGCGCTGCACTGGCCAGTATGCCCGACCGTCCCCAGCGCCGCTGCGCAGCTTGAGCGAGGTCTTTGTTCATGAACGCGACATCGACGATTCCCACGGCTGCAAACGCTGTGACCGAGGCCTTGAATCGACTGCGCGCCGCAGCGCAGGAGCATCCGACCGAAGGCCAATGGCTGGGTGGAATGATCGCCGCATTCCTGCTGGCCTTCTTCATGCCGATAGGGACGGCCCGGTTCGACAACGCCATCTTGGAAAGTTTGGCGCTACTCAATAGGTACGCTCGCGAGCATGTGCTGCTGTGCCTCATCCCAGCGTTTTTTATCGCTGGTGCGGTTGCCGTATTCATCCGTCAGGACGCGGTAATGAAATACCTCGGCCCCGCCGCGCACAAAATTGTAGCTTACGGCGTCGCCTCAGTGTCTGGCTCCATCCTGGCGGTATGTTCCTGCACAGTGCTACCGTTGTTCGGCGGCATCTACCGGCGCGGCGCAGGACTGGGACCCGCGATTGCTTTTCTCTATTCCGGCCCGGCGATCAACGTGCTGGCCATCGTGCTGACCGCTAAGATTCTCGGTGTGGAGCTGGGTCTGGCGCGGGCGCTGAGCGCGATCGTCTTCGCACTGGTGATTGGCGCGATCATGCACAGGATTTATCGCCGTGAGGAGCAGACCCGGGCGGCGAATCAAAAAGGGTTTGCGCTCGGTGCGGATCAAGGCCGGCCGTTGGCCGAGACAACAACTTTTTTCGCATTGATGATTGCGGTGTTGGCGTTCGCCAACTGGGCGCCGGCCAGCGCCGAAGACAGCGCGATCTGGTACGCGATTTTTGCCTGGAAATGGCCATTAACCGCGCTGGCCGGCGTCGGGCTAGCTGGGCTGATGGTTTTGCGTTGGCGCTGGCATTGGCAACCGCTCGCGATCACGGCAGCGGCGGTCGCCGGGCTGGCCGGACTCATTCCACAGCATCCCGAACTGGCGTTCAGCGCCGGCCTGATCGGTTTGACCTTGACCGCTGCCTTGCAACCGAATGATGGCGTGGAATGGCTAAGCCAGACCTGGGGGTTCGCCAAACTGATCCTGCCGTTATTACTGACGGGCGTACTGCTGGCCGGATTTCTGCTCGGTCGGCCCGGTCATGAAGGCATCATTCCCTCGGCATGGGTCGGCGCGGCGGTCGGTGGCAATTCCCTCATGGCCAACCTGTTGGCCGCGTTGGTCGGCGCGTTCATGTACTTCGCCACCCTGACCGAAGTGCCGATTGTGCAGGGGCTGATCGGTTCTGGAATGGGCAAAGGTCCGGCGCTGGCGTTGCTGCTAGCCGGACCGGCGCTGTCCTTGCCGAATATGCTCGTGATTCGTCACATTCTCGGCACGCAAAAAACCGTGGTTTATTGTGCGCTGGTGGTCGTCATGGCGACTGTTACTGGCTGGATGTTCGGTTTATTCTATCCCTGATTGAAGGAGTCAAGATCATGATAAAACTGCAAGTACTCGGCAGCGGTTGCGCGAAGTGTAAAACTCTCGGCCAGCACACGGAAGCCGCCGCGCAAGCGCTGGAGCTGGAGTATACGCTGGAGAAAGTCACCGACATGAACGCGATTATCGACGCCGGCGTGATGAATACTCCCGCGCTGGCGGTGAACGGCGAGATCAAGAGCACGGGCAAGGTGTTGTCGGTGGAGGAAATCAAGACACTATTACGCGCCTGAGTCATCTTCTATGTCGTCATCTCACGAGCACGCGCACCATCATCACCATCATCCCGAAACCACCGGTTACCTGCTGTGGTGGGCAACCGGGCTGACTCTGGCTTACGCGGCGGTAGAAGCCGG
>JAGRHK010000088.1 GCA_020444985.1 Candidatus Competibacteraceae bacterium | reverse complement strand
CGCTTACACGGCGGATGTCGCCAACATTGCTTCCTGCGATGCGTTGATTCAGCAGGTATTGGCCGAGCATGGCGAGGTAGATATTCTGGTGAATAACGCCGGCCGCTCGATTCGTCGAGCGATTGAAAATTCACTGGATCGCTTCCACGATTATGAGCGCACCATGCAGCTCAACTACTTCGGCGCACTGCGACTCATCATGGGTTTCATTCCGGGCATGCTGGCTAAAAAGCGCGGACACATCATCAACATTTCCTCGATTGGCGTGTTGAGTAATGCGCCGCGTTTCTCAGCCTACGTCGCTTCCAAGGCCGCACTGGACGCCTTCGCCCGCTGCGCGGCCGCCGAATTCTCCGACAGCGGCGTCGAGTTCACGATCATCAACATGCCATTGGTGCGCACCTCGATGATTGCGCCAACGAAAATCTATCAGCATATGCCCACGCTGAGCCCGGACGAGGCCGCTGACTTAATCGTGCAGGCCATTATTTACCGACCGGAGCGCATCGCAACCCGGATCGGCGTGTTTGCCCAAGTGCTCCATGCCTTGGCGCCTAAAGTATATGCCGTCATCATGAACACGGCCTTTCGGCTGTTCCCCGAATCAACCGCCGCTAAAGAGCCGAACCCCGAATCCCAGGAACCCTCGCTGGAACAAATTTCCTTTGCGCAGTTCACACGAGGTATTTACTGGTAATCTGCGTCAACGCATTCACAACGACCCGTGAGAGAAAAGCCATGAAATTAAAAATTGGCGACCCTGCCCCCCAGTTCACCGCGACCACCACCGATAACAGCACCGTTAAGCTATCCGATTATTTTGGCCGGAAACTCGTCCTGTACTTTTATCCAATGGACGATACGCCCGGTTGCACCAAACAGGCCAGTTCCCTGCGTGACCACTACCAGGAAATCCAGGACAAGGACGCGGCAATTCTTGGCGTATCTACTCAGGATGTCGCCTCGCACCAGCGTTTCACCGAGAAATACAATATCACCTTTCCATTGATCGCCGACGTCGATGGCACAGTCAGCCGCGCCTATGGCGCCATGGACGACAACTTGATGGGAACCGCCGCCAGTCTGTTCGGCGTAGCCAAACGTATCACTTACCTGATCGACGAAAGCGGCCATATCGCCCATGTCATCGATAAGCCAAATTGCGCAACCCATGCGGAGGAAGTGCTGAATCTGTTGTAGGCTGTTCTCGCGTTTGTTCTGTTCGGACGCAGACCAATCCCTGGAACCACAGTGATCACTAAAACGAATGACTAACGGCGCTACTCCATCCTTACCGCCTTCTATCCAGGAATCCGCTCCAATCATCCCATGGGAGAAAGGAGCGGCCAGCCAACAGGGGGGGCGCCATGAACAACAGGATCGCTGGGGGCTTTTTCGGCCACGTAACCGAGAAGGTTTGCTAGCGGTCGTGGCCGATGGCATGGGCGGACATCTGGATGGCGCGCTGGGAGCGCAAATCGCCATCGACACCGCCCGGGATTTTATTCTGCATCCGCCGTCTTCCCTGGAAACAGCTCCCTCTGCCGCACTCAACCAACTGAGCCAGCGGATACATGCCGTGATCAATAGTCGTTCGGAAACTGCGCGTAGTACGTTGGTCATGGTCTGGCTGACGGGCAGGCGAGCCCACTGGCTGAATATTGGCGACAGCCGCCTTTATCATTTCCGGCGTGGCCACCGCTTGATGCGCACCCGTGATCATTCCGTGGTGCAATTACTGACCGATCTTGGCGAAATCCAGGAGTCCGAGATGGGCGGGCATCCCGCGCAGAACCGGTTGTACCGCTGCTTGGGCGGCGATGAATTGCCACGAGCGGACCAGGGTGACCTGGTCATTCAAGCGGGCGATCTACTGGCGCTTTGTTCAGACGGTGTCTGGGAACATGTCACTGAAAGTGAGCTTTGGAATGCTACCCTGGACCATAGTTCGGCAACCGCCGCTCAGCGGCTGGTTGATACAGCCGTGCAACGTGGCGGCGCAGAGGGCGATAATGCAACGCTGGTGCTATTACGCGCCGCTTCAGGCGCGACAGGCGATCCTCCACGCTGGCTGCGCTGGTTATCGACAGGGTTTGCATCACTGCTTAACCGCGACCGGCGCTAGACAGGCCACCCCTCGCGCCAGCACTGTTCACTGCAAAGGGCAGCCTGATGACTGAAGAAACCAACGCCCTGCCTAACGGCTATACCCTGCATCGCTATCAGATCGAAGGGGTGCTCGGCGCCGGCGGTTTTGGCATTACCTATCGGGCCATTCACGAAGCCCTGCAAAATGAGGTCGCGATCAAGGAGTACTTTCCGGCGGAATGGGCCTATCGCGATCACAACGGCGTCAATGTCCGCCCAAATGCCCAAGGACAAATTCCAGCCCGGCAGGGCGAACCGCCTTGTTACCAGTGGGGCCTGGAACGCTTCCTGGATGAAGCCAAGATTCTGGTGCAAGTCAATCATCCCGGCGTGGTGCGGGTGCGCGATTATTTCACAGCGAATGGCAGCGCTTATATCGTCATGGAGTATGAGGATGGCGAATCGCTGAGCGCCATGCTGCGACGCGGCGGCATTCTCCCTGAGCATGAATTGCACCGGTTGCTGAACGACATCATGCCGGCGCTGGAAGCCGTGCATAGCCAGCATTATCTGCACCGCGATCTTAAACCGAGCAATCTTTACATTCGCAGTCGCGATGGCTGTGTCATGCTGCTCGACTTCGGCGCCGCCCGGCAAGCACTGGGGCAGCGCACCCGCAGCGTTACCAGCGTCGTGACGCCGGGCTATTCGCCCATTGAGCAATATGTGACAGTCGGCGAAGACTATGGTCCCTGGACCGACATCTACGCTTTAGGGGCTGTCCTTTACCGCTGCATCACCGGCACGCCGCCCATCGAAGCTCCGGGCCGCGTACTGAAGGATCCGGTCCAACCCGCGACTGAAATCGGCGCAGGTCTTTATTCGCGCGGATTATTGCAAGTCGTCGATCAGGCGTTAGCGGTGCGTCCCGAGGATCGTTTTCAAAGCGTAGCCGCCATGCGGCAAGCGCTGCAGGAAATGGAGCAGGCGAATAATCAAGCTGATTTTTCGCAGGTGTCGCCTATCAGGCCCGATTTGCTGGATTTGTCCTCATCGCCATCCTTGCGCTTCGAGCCGCTCGCGCCGCGGTCAGGACCCTTGTTGCCGTTGACGCACTGGCCTGATCAACAGCAATCGCCTTCTTCAGCGCGCACCCATGAATTCCCGCAGCAGGAGCCGCCTTCCTTACCGTCTGAGTTACCTCTCGACTGGACGCTGGATCGTAAGGAACCTCCGGAATCGACAAAAAAGCTCGATAACGAAGCAACCCCTGAGTCGCTTCAGGGCGCGCGCGACGATGTGTCTTTGTCGATGCTGGACAATATCTGGGATGATCTGGATGAAGCGAAACCGTCTCCTGAATTGCAGCCGCCTGAAGAGCAAGAAAGTGCAGCGGAAATTTCGTCACAGCCTTCTCCGCCGCAATCGCCCTTGGAACTTGCGCACACCCTGCTCAAGCGGTCGCCGCATTCAGCGCTGGAGCATTTGAAGAAAGTCTCGCAAAAGTACGAAACTTCTAAAAGCATCGCGATAGAGCGCGCGGAACCGCTTTCATCGCCCCAGTTGCGACCCGACGCCGCCGTAAAGAAGGCTGTTGTCGAACAATCCTCGCAGGCGATTCTCACCGGCGAACCGCAGCAGACGATTAACTGGAGACGCATCTTGTTAATTGTCTTTGTCATTTCAGGAACATCAGGGATAAGTTTGCTTGCCTACGAGTACTATCAGACCACCCAGGTGCGACGCCAACTTGAGGCGGTTGTCCTGAAGAAACAGCAAGAGGAAGAAGCAACCCGGCTTGCTGAGGAAGAGGCCCGTCAGCGCGAAGCGGAACTGATAGCATATATTGATCAGGCGCATGAATTCATTGCCCAGAAGGAATGGATTCAGGCGCGCCAAGCGCTGAAGCGCGCAAGCGCCATCAATCGCCAGTATCCGGCGCTGATCGCGGCCCAGAATGAATTAGTTGCCGCCGAACGGGATACGCCGCCCACGCAAACATTGACGGATTCCACGACCGGCATCGACTTGCACTGGGTCGGGGCTGGCTGCTTCGACATGGGCAGTCCCCCGAACGAACGGGATCGGGGTAGCGACGAGTCGCTGCATCAGGTTTGCTTGAAAGGATTCTGGATGGGTAAAACCGAAGTGACCAACGGTCAGTTCCGGCGTTTTAAACCCAAACATGACAGTGGATCTTTCCAAGGACGTTCCCTGAACACGGATACACAGCCCGTAGTCAATCTGAACTGGGACGAAGCGCAGGCTTTTGCTGAATGGTTGAGCTGGGAATCGCGCACGGGCAAGCGCTTTCGGCTGCCCACGGAAGCCGAGTGGGAATATGCAACTCGGGCTGGAACCAGCACTCGATATTATTGGGGCAACGAGATCGATCCTCGTTACGCCAACTTTTCCGACCGGAACGATCCGACTGGGGCATCCATCGGCAATCTGGACGATAGCCAGTCCGTGAGTGCGCAAGTCGGCAAATATCTGCCGAATGCCTTGGGGCTGCACGATGTGGCGGGGAATGTCTGGGAATGGACCTGTTCGGAATACTACCCGAACTATGTGGGCGAGGAACAACGCTGTTCGGCCCGGCGATCCAATCAGGGCCAGCGGGTCATACGCGGCGGATCCTGGAACAATGGCGCGGGCGATTTGCGCTCGGCCAAGCGCCTGCCCGGGAAACCGGACGATCGCAATGCGCTCACCGGGTTCCGGGTGATCATGGAAGAGTAAATCAGGTTTTGGAACGGCGGCTGACCAGAAAAGTCGCAGTTCCCTCGACCACAATCTTGTCGCCGACAGTGCAGATCGTACTCATGATAACGCGCCGACGCTCCTGGATGATCTCCTGAACGGTACAAAGCGCCGTGACGGTGTCGCCGATACGCACCGGGGCCTTGAAACGTAGTTGCTGGTCCACATAGACCGCACCCGGCCCAGGCAAGCGCGTACCGGCTACGCAGGAAATCAGGCCGGCGCAGAACATGCCGTGGGCGATGCGGCTTTTAAACTGGGTCTGGGTGGCAAACACTTCGTTGCAGTGAATGGGATTATTATCGCCGGTCAATCCCGCAAACAATACGACGTCGGTTTCGGTAACGGTTTTGGCGTGCGAGGCTTTCATGCCAACCGTAAGATCTTCCAGATAATAACCATGCAAGGTATCGTTATAGCCTTCATGAGTGGGATACATGTTTTCATCATCTCCGAATGGATTGCGTGTTTCACAGGCCAAGCGCCAAACAGGCGGACGCCGGGCCTACAGGTAAGCGTGTCGATCCAGGCGAAATACCAAACGTGCGCACCGACTGCCTGGCCAATAACCAACAAAGACATTGCATCGCCAAGGGGGACTAAATACCATAACTTAATAAAGCTTAACCCAACGGGTTCATTTCAAAATCACAAACAACCCCAAGCAAAGGTCAACAATGAAGATTTTAGTCGCCGTAAAACGAGTTGTAGACTACAACGTCAAGGTTCGAGCCAAAGCCGATGGTTCTGGCGTGGACACCGCCAACGTCAAGATGTCGATGAATCCCTTTGATGAAATCGCCGTAGAAGAAGCGGTGCGCCTGCAGGAGGCTGGCGCGGTCAAGGAAATCGTCGCTGTATCGCTGGGCGTCCCCGCTTGCCAGGATACCATCCGCACCGCGCTGGCCATGGGCGCTGATCGGGGCATTTTGGTGGAAACAGATGTCGAACTGCAACCCCTGGCGGTTGCCAAATTGCTCAAAGCGGTCGTGGAAAAAGAACAGCCAAACCTGGTGATTTTGGGCAAGCAGGCCATCGATGACGACGCGAATCAGACGGGCCAGATGCTGGCCGCGTTGCTGGGCTGGCCACAAGGCGCGTTCGCCTCCAAAGTTGCGGTCGGCGAAGGAACCGTCAATGTGACCCGTGAAATCGACGGCGGCCTGGAAACGGTCGCCTTGAAACTGCCGGCGGTGATCACGACGGACCTGCGCCTGAATGAACCGCGTTTCGTCAAACTGCCGAATATCATGAAGGCCAAGAAGAAGCCTCTGGATGAGAAAACCGCCGCCGATTACGGCGTGGACGTCTCTCCGCGTCTTGAAATCGTCAAGACCGAAGAGCCGGAATCGCGCAAGGCAGGCGAAATCGTGGGTTCGGTCGACGAACTCGTGGCGAAACTCAAAGAAGCGGGGGCTGTGTAATGGCTGTTCTTCTTCTCGCAGAAGTCACCGATGGTGAACTGGCCGTTGATGCAACGGCAAAGGCCGTAAAGGCCGCAAAGCAACTGGGTGACGTGACCGCGCTGTGCTGTGGCGCATCCGCCGCCGCCGCCGCAGGCGACGCCTGTGCCAAGATCGACGGCGTGTCCAAGGTTCTGGTGGCCGAAGACGCCTCGCTGGGCCACCGTCTGGCGGAACCCACCGCGGCGTTGATCGTGTCGCTTGCAGGCGACTACGAGCACATCGTGGCCCCGGCCACCACCGACGCCAAGAACGTACTGCCCCGCGTGGCCGCCCTTCTGGACGTGATGGTGATCTCGGATGCCTCCGGCGTTGTTGATGGCGACACGTTCGAGCGCCCCATTTACGCCGGCAACGCGATCCAGACCGTGAAGTCGAAAGACGCCAAGAAAGTTGTCTCCTTCCGGACCTCGACCTTCGACGCCGCTGGCGAAGGCGGCTCGGCTTCGGTTGAAACCATCGGTGCGGCAGACAACCCCGGCCTCTCCGAATGGGTCGAAGACAAGGTTGCCGAAAGCGACCGCCCCGACCTGACCTCGGCTGGCGTTGTCGTGTCGGGTGGCCGTGGCGTCGGGTCGGAAGAAGACTTCAAACTGATCGAAGGTCTGGCCGACAAACTTGGCGCCGCCGTTGGCGCAA
>JAGRHK010000087.1 GCA_020444985.1 Candidatus Competibacteraceae bacterium | reverse complement strand
CCTCTTCATCCGCCTGCCGCACGATCACTTCAACATCTCCCGCGCGCTCCAGACCACTGGAGAATTTGATGGCATTGCTGAGAAAGTTGGACAGAATCTGGCGCACCCGCAGCGCATCGCCCACCACGGCCGGGGGGAGGCGCGCATCCACCGCCTGCCGCAGCGTGACCCCCATCGGCCGGGCCTGTGCCGCCAGTGCGGCGCAGGTCTTCGCGACCATGTCGGCCAGGGCAAAGGGTTCGATGGCAAGGTCGAGCTTGCCGGCTTCGATCTTGGAGAAATCGAGAATGTCGTTGAGAATGCCCAACTGGGTTTGGGCCGAGTCACGGATGACCTGGGCCATCTTGCGCTGCTCGTCGGTCAGACGTGTGTTGAGCAGCACGTCCGTCATGCCAATCACCCCGTTCATCGGCGTGCGAATCTCGTGGCTGATGTTCGCGAGAAAAAGATTCTTGGCTAAATTCGCCGCTTCGGCAGTATTCTTGGCAACAAGCAGCGCTCGGTTGCTACGTTC
Source organism: Candidatus Competibacteraceae bacterium (assembly GCA_020444985.1). Classification (GTDB taxonomy): domain Bacteria; phylum Pseudomonadota; class Gammaproteobacteria; order Competibacterales; family Competibacteraceae; genus UBA2383. The sequence goes on along the minus strand of JAGRHK010000087.1, from coordinate 6,462 downwards.
AAGTGCTGCGGTCTTTTCTTCGACCAGACTCTCCAGGTGTTTGCGGTATTGAGCCAGCTCCGATTCAACACGTTTCTTCTCTGAAATATCAAAGAACGTTCCAATAATGCCGGCAGCTTGGCCGTTAATATCACAAAATATGGACTTGCCATAGATCACGTCTAACAGTTGTCCTGACTTGTCCTTGACCTGAAACTCATACTGCTGAATCTGAGGATTTGCAATGAGTTCCAGGTCTTTCTGGTGATAGATCTTGGCAAGGTCGCTAGGCCACAACTCATATACGGTTTTGCCGAAAATTTCTGCCTCGCTCACGCCCATGATCTCGGAGAACAGGCGGTTGCAACCCAGATAACGTCCCTCCTGATCTTTGTAGAACACAGCGACCGGAATGGCATCCACCAGGAATTTATTAAACGAATTCGACTGTCGTGTAACCGCAAGCATGGCTTGCTCGCGTTGCTGGCTTTTCTGATAGACGTAAAAACTGGTAACGACGCTGGCCAGCGCTCCTACCACGATCGTTATCAGGTGCGATTGCCAGAGCGGATGATCACCGAATATCCATTGCATAAAGCTTTCGTATGCCCCTATTGCAGCCACGGCTGCGATAAAGACCTTTAGATGGATGAGAAACCGCGCCTTATCAGGCTTACTGGTATCATTGATCATGATATCAAATCACTGATCTGCTAACCGCGACCGCAGGACCCGCGCGACTTCATCAAAAGTCGCATTCAGACGCTTGCTCAACGCTTGGCAACATTCGCCATCTCCTGCCTTGCCAGCATACTCCAGCTGCTGGCAAAGTTCGCCCAGGCGCATCGCGCCGACGGAACGGGCGGCAGACTTGAGGGTATGGGCAATCTGGCCGACCATTTCGGTATTCTGCGCCTTGCTGGCCTGAAGCAGCTCACTCATTTGCTGCTGTGCGTTGACAAGGAATTTTTCCAGCAAGCGTTGATGGATGGCCGCATTGTTCCCTACCATCTTCGTCAGGACTTCTGCATCGAACACCGGCAATTCGAGTATCTCGATAACATGCGTCGGCGAGGTGGCTTCTTCAGTAACATGGGCCACAGATGGGTTAACCGACGATAGCCATTGGTCGAGCACCAACTTCAGACGGGCCAATTCGATGGGCTTGGAAAGATAGGCATCCATGTCCTGCTTGAGACAGCGTTCTTCCTCGCCTTTGATAACATTCGCTGTCAGTGCGATGATCGGAATGCGGTTCAGGTTGAGCCGACGTTCGGCGTCACGAATCAAGGCCGTCAGTTCATAGCCGTCCTTGTTCGGCATGTGCAAATCCGTCAGCAAGAGGTCGTAGCGCCCTGCTTTCCACTGCTGGAATGCCTTCACGCCATCGACTGCCAGAGTGGCGCGGTGGCCGAGCATTTCCAATTGGCGTCGGATAACATCACGGTTGACCTCATTATCTTCGGCAACCAGGATATTGAGTCCTGTCTCTACATTCGCGTCGAAGCTCTCATCCATGTCTATTCCCTGGGAGATGGCAACGCGCCCCGTAGCGGCTGCAACAGCCTCAAGAAAACGGCAGCGAGTCAGGGCCTCCCGGTCGATCTGCACGATCTTGTCCGCTAAACGCCGCACCTTCCGTCGCTTGCCACGCTCCACTCTCAAATAGGTAATTTCGACGAAATGTACATTTTCGCCTGGCTGCTTAGCTAACAGATGCTCGACAACCTCCTGTGCAGAATGAATCCCTGGATCTTCCATGACAACCATGCAGATGGATGTCTCTGGGGCATAGCTGCCGATGAACGTCCAGGCCGCCTCGATGTCGGCAAAGGCTTGGGTTTGGGCGCCGGCGTGCGTAAGGTAACGCATGTAATCCTCGATGTACTGTGTTTCATTGGCGACCACGATGCATTCCAGCCCGCTCAAGTCATACGGTGAGGCTGTGTTCGGACACTCGCTGGCCAACTTGAATGGCAGCCGTACCGTGAAGGTTGTCCCTTGCCCAGTCTCGCTTTGTACTGAGATTTCGCCGCCCATCATCGCCGTCAGGGTTTGGGAAATCGACAGGCCAAGCCCGGTGCCGCCATATTTGCGTGTTGTGCTGCTGTCGGCTTGCTCGAAGGGCTGAAATAAACGGGCAACAGTCTCGGCGTCTATCCCGATGCCATTGTCAACAACGGTGAACACGACCCAAACCAGTCCGTTTCCGTATTGTCCCAGTTCCGCACGCAACTGAACGCGACCGACGCGTTCGATGTCTATCGAAAACTTCACGGCGTTGCCGGCCAGGTTGGTCAGGATCTGCCGTACCCTGAGTCCATCGCCTATGACACGCTGCGGGAGCTTGGGCTCAAAGAACAGGGTCAACTCAACCTGCTTATCCATGGCGATCCGATCAATCAGGCTAATCACAATGTCCAGTTCCGTTTCCAGGGACATTTCCTGTTCCACAAGGCTGAGCTTGCCCGCCTCAATTTTCGAAAAATCGAGAATGTCATCAATGATGCCCAAGAGGGAGCGTGCTGAACGGTGAATCATCCTCACCATCTTGCGTTCTTCATCGGATAGCGGGCTGTGAGAAAGGATTTCCAGCATCCCGATCACGCCATTCATGGGAGTACGGATTTCGTGACTCATGTTAGCCAGGAACGCGCTTTTGGCTTGACTGGCTGCTTCGGCAGCGCGCTTGGCCTGCAGCAATTCCATTTCACTCCGTTTGCGTTGCGTGATATTGGTGAGAACGCCTTCCACGGATACGACATCGCCGAAGGCATTCCTGACCAGGTGACTGGTCTGGTAGATCGTGCGGATTTGGCCATCCGGGTGGACGAAGCGCATTTCGGTCTGACTGGAATCGACCTTGCCCGAGAGCATGTCTTGCAAATACAGCCGGGTCTCCTCCAGATCCTCCGGCAACCACTGGATGAGTTCTATCCAGAGCTGGCCCATGGCGCTTTCCTTGGGCAGCCCGAAAATGGACTCGACGCTGTTGCTAACATAGGTGACGAGGTTTTCCGGCGTGAAACTGAAGGCCATGAACTCGTCACCCATGTCGTCCAGTAGCTGCTGGTGCTTAACCTGGGCTTCGTCCAGTTGCGCCGAGCGCTCCGCCACAAGCTGTTCCAGGTGATCACGGTACCGGGCCAGTTCCCGATCTTTTTCTTTCTCTTCGGTGATATCTTCGTAGATCCCCAACACCCCGATGATCTCGTCGTTCTGATTCCTCAGCGGCACCTTCGAGGTTCGTAGCCAGAGGCTCCGACCGTTCGGGGTAGTTTGCAGCGCTTCGCAGTTGATGCGGGGAATGCCGGATTCGATGACTTTCAGGTCATCGGCGCGATACCAGTCCGCTTCATTCGCCCAGCCGATCTGGTAATCGTCCTTGCCAATCAGCTCACTGGGCTGGCTCCATCCGTTGTCTCGGACAAAGGCCGGATTGCAGCCGAGGTAATTTAATGCGCGGTCCTTCCAGAACACCCGCATGGGTACGTGGTCGATGACGGTCTGCAACAGGTTACGGGCGTCGTGAAGCGCGACTTCGGTTTGAACCAGTTCGGTCACGTCCTGTATCGTGCCGACCGAGCGCAGCGGATTTCCGGCCTCGTCGAAATCGGTCTGGCACTGTTCGTGGACATGTTTGATCCGCCCATCGGCCATGCGCAAGCGGTGCCGGATGCTGTAGGGCTGTCGCGTTTGCAGCGAATCTGTGTAGGCCTTGTTGACAGCCTCGTGGTCTTCGGGGTGGATGGCATTGAGAAAGGCGTCGTAACTGGCATCGAAATGGGCAGGGTCGAGTTCAAAGAGGCGAAAGATTTCATCCGACCAGATCAGTTGGTTGCTGGAGATATTCAGCTCCCAACTGCCCATCTTGGCGAGATGTTGCGCCTCTTTCAGATCCTGTTCACTCTTGCGCAAACGCTCTTCCATCTGTTTGCGGTCGGAAATATCGGTCGAAATCCCGCACAGCGCATAGATGCGGCCATCCTCCCTGCGCAGCGGTAACTTGACCGACAAAACGGTGAGAGTCCGACCGGTTGCTGTTACGGTAAGGCTCTCTTCCGTGCGAAAAATAGCGCCATCCACGAGAATCTGATGATCGCCGCGCCTTATGTTGGCGGCGGTCTCCGCATCAAAGAATTTCTCGTCACCGTAACCGACAATGTCTTCCATTTCGGCCTGCCAGAGCCGGCGCATGGTGGCATTGGCAAACAGATAGTTTCCGTTTGTATCCTTCAGATAGATACAGGCTTCCACACTATCGAGAATGGTTCGCAGTTTTTCTTCGCTATGCCGCAACTCGTCCTCGACCCGCTTGCGCTCGCTGATGTCCCGAACGATGGTGACCAGGCGCGATGCCTGCTCCTCGGTGCGCACATGTTGCAGGAAGACTTCGACCGGAATGTCATGGCCATCCCGATGCCGATGCCGGGTCTCGAAACTCAGGAAAGGGATCTCCTCATTGAGTAACGGCGCAATCAGAGCGCGATACAGCCGCTCCGAATAACCCGGCTCGATGTCGTAGGGATGCAGGGTCAGCAGGGTTTGTTGGTCGTAACCCACCTGCTCAATCGCGCCTTGGTTGACATAGATGAAACGCAAGGTCTCCACATCACACATGAACACACAGTCGTGCACCTGATCGAGCGTATCTTTGAACTGTTGGAGCGCCTGCGCGGCGGCATGTTGTGCGGTGATGTCGCGCACCAGGGCATAGAGAACGCGCTGCCCCTGCAAGGTCAACATGGACAAGGTCACCTCGGCATAGAATTCGCTACCATCCCTACGCCGATGGATCCAATCGAATCGATGCAATCCTTTTTTCTGGGCAAGGTTCATCATGCGCTCGGCCTTGCTGAACGAGTTTTCGCCATCCGGCTGAAATTCTGGGGAGATTTCTATGGGATGGGCGTTTTTGAACGCCGCCTTGCTGGGGAACCCCAGTATCTCTACCGTTGCCTGGTTGCACTCTGTGAAATGGTGATCCTCCATGATCCATATCGGATCCGGCGAAGACTCGAAGAGCATGCGGAAACGCGCCTCCGAATCGCGCAGACGTTCTTCCTGTTCCTCGATTTCGTGGAAAAATCGCGTCATGACCCAGGCGAAGAAGAGCACGACAAAGCCCACCACGAACAGCGTCATCAACATCAGCATAATGGCGCTATACATGATCGCATGTTGCCTATCAGTGACATCATGCAATATGAGCAGAGTGCTTACTTTCTCGCCGCTTATCACGCGCAGAGAGTTGATCTGCGTATACCAGACCCTCCCGCCTACTTCCGTATAAGTGTAGCCATGATCCATATTGAGCCGTGGGAGGATGGATCTCAGCGCCGGCACGGTGAGTTTGGGACTCATGAACTCGACGACATAGTCAGGCAACGCCCCCCATTCAGCCTTCCGCCCCATCATGCGCATCCCGGTTTCCCAACTTGCTCGGTCAATGTGTTTTTTATGTAACAGAACGGCATACATGGATGCATACTCATCCGGTGGCCACAGCGTGGCCAGCAGGGGGACGATCTCCTTGCCCAGTTCAACGTAACCCACCAGGCGATCACCCGCAAAGACGGGCTGGACAACACGCAGCGTGAGTATGCCGGTCTTCCCTATCTCCACCCCCCAGGCGGTTTTACCCGTGCGTTCGGCTTCAAGCGCGGTGTGGCGGTCAATGTGATCGCCTCGTAGCTGGAGAAGATGCAAGCGTAGCAGGCAGGTGCGGTTGCGGCTGATGAAGTAAAAGTGTGTAACATTGTACTCGGCGCGCAACTGTTTGAATATCTCCATCCAGTCGGCTTGCAGACGCGCCACGTCTTCTTGAGCCAACGCCTGTTTCAATGCGGATTGTGCACTGATGACCTGCAGGGTCTGCTGCAATCCATGCGCCGTGCGCGTCATGGCGTTACGCAGGTCGAACCGCAGCTCGTTGACCCATTCGCTGGCTTGCCGATAGAGCGCTTCATGTTCCATCCGCCAGTTGTACTGAATCACCAAGCCAGAGACCAAGAGCGCTGTTACTGCAATCAGTAGCAACAGACGGTTCAGTACGCGACGTGAAAGATTATGTTGGTCGGCCTGCATGATCGATGCTCACCAGAACGGAGTTTGGGCTAGATCATGGTATGGATTTAGCGTCATCGCCTTCATCACAGTGGCGCTGTTGACGCCATTGTTCATACCACTGGAGCAAGGCTTCGGCGGGCAAGGGACGCGCGATAAAGTAGCCCTGTGCGATCTGGCTGTCGGTGGTGAGCAGGAAGGCCCAGTCGTCCTCGTTTTCGACGCCCTCAACCACAACATCCATATGCAGTTGCCGGGCCATGTCGAGACTGGCGGCGAAAATGGCTTTGAGCCGGGCGTCTTTGCCGGCGTTGTGGGTGAAGCTTTGATCGATTTTGAGTTCGTCAAAGGGCAAGTCCCGCAGTTGCGCCAAGGAGGAGTGCCCGGTGCCAAAGTCGTCGATGGAGAGGCGAAAGC
>JAGRHK010000086.1 GCA_020444985.1 Candidatus Competibacteraceae bacterium | reverse complement strand
ACCTGATCACGCAGCGCCAATATGGAAAAGATCGCTTCAACGCCGCCGGCGGCGCCCAGCATGTGACCGGTCATCGATTTCGTCGAACTCATCGCCAATTGATAGGCATGATCGCCGAACACTGCTTTGACCGCATCGCTTTCAATCTTGTCGCCCGCTGGCGTCGAAGTCCCGTGGGCATTGATATAATCGATAGCCTCAGGCGCGATTTCACCATCGCGCAAAGCATTGACCATCGCCCGGCGCGCCCCATCGCCATCGGGAGGCGGCAGGGTCATGTGATAGGCGTCGCCGCTCATGCCGAAACCGATCAGCTCCGCATAAATCTGTGCGCCGCGTTTTTTGGCGTGTTCGTATTCCTCTAGCACGACAACCCCGGCGCCATCGCTTAACACGAAACCGTCGCGATCACGGTCCCAGGGACGACTGGCTTTCTCCGGTTCATCGTTACGCACCGACAAGGCGCGCGCCGCCGCAAAGCCACAGAGCCCAGTCGGCGTTGTGGCCATTTCCGCGCCGCCGGCGATCATGACATCGGCATCGCCATAGGCAATCAATCGACCGGCCAGACCAATGCTGTGCGTTCCGGTGGTACAGGCGGTCACCACCGCCAGATTCGGGCCTTTAATGCCATACATGATCGTCAAGTTGCCCGACACCATGTTGATAATGCTGCGCGGTACGAAAAAAGGCGTCAGCCGCCGTGGCCCACCTTTCAGAAACGCCGAATGCCCTTCCTCAATCCCCGGCAGACCACCGATGCCGGAACCAATGTATGTGCCAATGCGTTCGGCATTGGCCTCGGTGATCTCCAGCCCGGAATCCTGAATCGCCTGCACCGCCGCGCCAATGCCGTAATGAATGAAGGCATCCATCTTCTTGGCTTCCTTGAGATGCAGATACTGTCCGATCTGAAAATCCTGCACCGCGCCGCCGATGCGCACTGGGAACGCATCGACATTGAACGCGGCGATCGGTCCAATACCGCTGCGACCGGCCAGAATGCTGTTCCAGGCTGTTTCTACGGTGCTGCCGACGGGCGATACGATACCCATACCGGTCACTACCACTCGCCGCTTAGCCACAGGACTACCCTCTACTGTGTTGCGCTGACAAAAGAAGACCGCGACCCCCAGCGGCGGCCGCGGCGGCTGAACCCGAGCAAGGCGCGCCGGGAATTTTCAACCGAGATGCGTGGCGATATAGTCAATCGCCTGTTGAACCGTAGTGATTTTCTCGGCATCCTCATCGGGAATTTCCAACTCGAATTCCTCTTCCAGAGCCATCACCAGTTCAACGGTATCCAGCGAGTCAGCGCCAAGATCCTCGACGAAGGCCGCCTCATTGGTGACCTGCTCTTCCTTGACCCCTAACTGCTCAATGATGATCTTCTTGACGCGGGCTTCGATGTTGCTAATGTCAGTCATCTGGTTTATTTCCTCGTTGTCTGTTTGTTTCATCCGCGCCCGCCGTCAACGAACGGGCGAAATCCGGCGCAACGGTACCACAACTTGCGCGAATTCCAGAAATAATCAGGCGATGCTTTCCGAATTCGGCGTTTTCGAGATTCCGCGACGACCGCCGGCGCGTCAGCGCGGATTTCTCCGGATTCCAGCGCTGGGCTGCTCTTGTCAAATCATTGCCATCCCGCCATTGACATGCAAGGTTTCACCGGTGATATAAGCCGCGTCCGGCGAGGCCAGGAACGCGACGACACCAGCGACATCTTGCGGTTGGCCAGGACGTTGCAAAGGAATCGAGGCGACCAACGCTTGACGCTGGCTGTCAGGCAGCGCACGGGTCATGTCGGTTTCGATCAGGCCGGGCGCGACAGCATTGACCGTGATGTTGCGCGAGCCTACCTCGCGCGCCAGCGACTTGGTAAAGCCGATGACGCCGGCCTTGGCCGCCGCGTAATTGGCTTGTCCAGCGCTGCCAGTGACGCCCACCACCGAAGTGATGTTGATGATGCGCCCACGCTGCGCTTTCATCATGCCGCGCAACACTGCTTTGCTCAATCGGTAAACCGAGGTCAGATTCGTCTCCAGAATCGAAGACCATTCGTCTTCCTTCATGCGGAGCAGAAGATTGTCGCGGGCGATGCCGGCATTATTGACCAGAATGCTCGGTGCGCCAAATTCCCCGGTGATCGCCTTGATCATCGCGTCCACCGCCGCTGATTCGGTCACATCCAGCCGCCAGCCGCGCCCCTTGATATCATGTTCGCGCAAATCGCGGGTAATCGCTTCAGCGCCGGCGTCCGTGGTCGCTGTGCCGATCACGGTCGCGCCGCGCTGGCCCAATTTCCGTATGATCGCTTGGCCAATGCCACGACTGGCGCCGGTGACCAAGGCGATTTCATCTGACAGGATCATTGTCGTCACTCTATTTACCTTCAATACCTTAGCAGCGCCGCACCCCAGGTAAAGCCACCGCCAAAACCTTCCAGCAATAAGGTATGGCCGCGTTGGATGCGGCCATCGCGCACTGCAGTGTCCAAGGCCAGCGGCACCGAGGCGGCCGAGGTATTGCCGTGCGTCCGTACGCAATCGATCATGCGTTCTTCAGATAACCCCAGCCGTTTAGCCGTGGCGCTCAGAATACGGCGGTTGGCCTGATGAGGAATCAGCCAGTCCACATCGGTGACGGTCATCTGGTTGGCGCTCAGAATCTGCTCGGCAATATCTTTGAGCGTAGTCACTGCGACTTTGAAGACCTCGCTGCCGCGCATTTCTACAAAAGCAGCATCCTGGCGGGTCTGTTCATAACCGCTGGATACCCCTGTGGGCACCCACAACAACTCTTTGTAGCGGCCGTCTGCGCCCAGTCGACAATCAATGATGCCGGGTTCATTCGTTGCTTCCAGCACCACCGCGCCGGCGCCATCGCCAAACAGGATACAAGTGCCGCGATCCTTCCAGTTGATGATGCGGGTAAAGGTGTCAGCGCCCACGACTAGCGCTCGTTTGGCGCCATCCGTGCGGATGAAGCGGTGGGCGATGTCCAGGGCATAGACGAAACCGGTGCAAACCGCCTGTACATCGAACGCAGGCCCCCCGTAACAACCCAGGCGATGTTGCAATTGCGTCGCTACGCTGGGAAAGACATGATCGGGAGTGGTCGTGCCCAGAACGATGAGGTCGATGTCGCCAGGCTCCAGTCCGGCCGCTTCAAGCGCCCGACGCGAAGCGTGTTCGGCCAGGTCGCAGGTGGTTTCGTTCGGCGCAGCGATATGGCGTTCTTCAACGCCGGTGCGTTCGACAATCCAGCCTGCCGTGGTATCAATGAGCTGTTCGAGATCAGCGTTGGTCAGGATTTTTTCCGGCAGGTAGCTGCCGGTTCCGGCGATTCTGGCATGGTTCAAAGCGCTTTTCTCTCGGCGTGGAGGGCGGCCAGATGGGCATCGATGCGCTGTGGCACCGCCTGCTTGACTTCCAGCATCGCTACCTGGATGGCGTTAGCGAACGCCAATGCGTCGGCGCCGCCGTGACTTTTAATCACAATGCTCTGCAAACCCAGCAGGCTGGCGCCATTATAGCGGCGCGGGTCGATTTTGCGACTGAAGGCGCGCAACACCGGCAAGGCAATCAATCCAGCCAAGCGGGTCAGCAGGTTCCGCTTGAATTCCTGAGTCATATAATGGCGAATGAGTTTGGCGACGCCCTCACTGCTTTTCAAGGCAATATTACCCACAAAGCCGTCGCAAACCACGACGTCCACATCATCCAGATAAACCCCGTCGCCTTCAACAAATCCAATATAGTTGAGATTGCTGACCGCCAACAAGCGAGCGGCTTCCTTAACTTGTTCGTTGCCCTTGATATCTTCCTCACCGATGTTCAACAAACCAATGCGGGGGCGATTGAGGCCATTCACCTCCGCCAGCACCGAACCCATGACCGCGAACTGCAGCAGATGATCGGCCTTACTGTCCACATTGGCGCCCAGATCCAGAACGCGAACATCACCGCGCACGGTCGGCAAGGTGGTGCAAATCGCCGGGCGATCAATACCGGGCAGAGTTTTCAGGACAAAACGGGCGGTGGCCATCAGCGCGCCAGTGTTTCCAGCGCTGACGCAAGCGTCGGCCTCGCCCTGTTTGACCAGATTGATCGCGACCCGCATCGAAGAATCTTTCTTGACGCGCAGGGCCTGGGCTGGCGATTCATCCATGTTAACCAACTGCGAGGCATGGCGAATGACGAGGCGTGGATGCGCCTTGGCCTGGTGCCGGGCCAGACAGGCGGACAATACATCTTCCTGGCCGACCAGAATCAAGCGTAGCGCATCGCCGGCAGTGTGCAACACGCGCAAAGCAGCAGGCACCACCGCCTCAGGGCCGATATCGCCGCCCATGCCATCCAGCGCAATGGTGAGCGGTCTGTTCATGGCGACATCGGGCGGTGGGGCAGGGGAAATGGCGTGCAATGCGGGTTGATGACAGCGACTATTCTTCTTCGGAGGCTGTTGGGGCATTGATCACCTTGCGGCCGCGATAAAATCCGCCTGCCGTAACATGATGACGGCGATGCCGTTCGCCGGACAGGGAATCGGTTGATAAAGTGGGGCCGGTCAAGGCGTCGTGGGAACGGCGCATATCGCGCTTGGAGCGACTCTTGCGGTTTTTTTGCACAGCCATGGTTCAATGACTCCTTTGAGAATCCTGTAATAAAGTTGCCAGCGCGGCAAAAGGTTGGCGTTTTTTAGGGTCCGGCGTCGATTCATCAGGTTGCGCATAGCCGTGAACCGCACATTCCCGCAGGTCTTCATGGCGGGGGATCTGAGGCAGGGCCAGCAACAATTCATCTTCGACCAAATCGGCGACAGCGATATCACTATTTTCCTGGACCAGCAGGGGGTCGTATTCATCGGGCAGCCGGTTGGCGGCGGCTTCGTCGCTCACCAACCCGAGATTGACCTGGACATCCAGGGGCAAGCGCAATGGGCCGAGGCAGCGCTGGCAAGTCCACTCCACCTCGGCGCACAAGCGGCCCTGGATAAAACGCACCCCCTGTGCATCACATCCCGCAGACAGCGCCACGACCACTTCGCCTTCGGCGGCGCCGAGCAACGCGGTCAGGCGCGGCAATGCCGCCAGCGCCAAGCGGCCGTTCAGGCATCCGTGTTCAGCGGCCATTCGCCACGGACGGATTTTTGCGGGAAGTAATGGGGTTTCCATAAGGCGCCGAATCATATAGACCTGTCGGAATTCTGTCAAAATAAACCCGAATTCCGCATAATTGACCCGATTTTCACCGATTTTGCAGAGTAATAGCCATGTCCGAAGCCTTGTTTGACGGCCGCCGCCTGATTTTGGCGTCCACCTCCCCGTTTCGCCGTGAGTTGTTGGCGCGGTTGGATTTGCCGTTCACTGTGCGTTCCCCGGATGTCGACGAGGCGCGTCTAGCAGGCGAGGATGCGCCGAGTCTGGTGGCGCGTCTGGCTGAGTGGAAAGCCCAGCGGATCGCGGAGCGGGAACCGGGCGCCCTGGTGATTGGTTCGGATCAGGCGGCGGTGCTGGAGGGCGAGATTATCGGCAAACCCGGCAATCATCAACGGGCGGTTGACCAGTTGCAGCGGGCTTCCGGGCGCGTGGTGACCTTTTATACCGGATTGTGTCTGCTGGATGGCGCCCGTGATCAACGCCAGGTTGCGGTGGAGTTGTTTCACGTAGCGTTCCGGAAACTGACGATGGCGATGATTGAGCATTACTTGCGCCGGGAGCAGCCTTACCAATGTGCGGGCAGCTTCAAATCCGAAGGCTTGGGCATCGCGCTCTTTGAGCGTCTGGAAGGCCATGATCCAACCGGTCTGATCGGGTTGCCGCTGATCCGGTTGACGCGGATGCTGGAAGTGGCGGGCGTCGTTGTATTGTGAGTGGGCTGGAAAAATCATGAATGAACGCGAGCTAGATTTTGCCAGCCTGCTGCGCGATGAACGCCGTTTTCGCTGACAGTTCCAGCGAACAGGTCCATTTATAAGCCAGATTCAGGCTGTTCGCGCAGGCGTAAACGCCATGGCCGCGCACGACGGCAATGGGGTAGTCCGCCAGAATCTCGGCGACCATGCGCGGGGAACAGGCTTCATATTCGTCATAAGGGATGGTCAGGACCGGCACTCGGCTGAAATACAACTGTCCCTCGAAGTCTGCCGGCACAAACTCCTCATTGTCCATGGTCATCGCCACTGAATAGGGGCCATGACTGTGCAGGACCGAGCGGGCGTCGGGATTGGACTGGTAAATCGCCTGATGCAGGCAGGCGTCCAGCGACGCGCCCTTGCCGATTGCGCCATCCAGGCGGCATTCAACCAGGTCGCCGCTACTCAGGGTATCCGCGCAGCAGCCGGTGGGCGTGACCCAGCAGGCATCGCCATCCCGGATCGAGGCATTGCCGCTGTGAGAGTCATTGAGGCCGTACTGGCGCAGCCAGCGATAGTGTCGAACCAGGTCGTCTTTGCTGTTCATAGGTCTGATGAGAGGGTATTCACGCTTGTATCGAGAAGAGGGTTAACGCCGTTGACGCGGTGAGACGAGGGAAGGCCCGCCAGAAGCGCTTATCATAACAGGATGATGAGAAAAGGTGAGATACACAATAACCCTTAAAAGACCCTTAAAGGCGGTTTGAGCAGAACTTCCCCTCTTTACAAAAGGAGAGGTGGAGGGATTTTGACGGGCCACGGCAATCCACGGCGTTCAACGCCCTCTCACCTCTTATTTCTTTTTCGTGAAATCAAATCCCGACTCGTCCCTCGCGCCAGGCTTGCAACAACGTCTCATAATCCACGGTCACCCCCTGACCCTCCTCATCCGCGAGCTTTGGCTTGGGCGCGCCGGGGCGATCGAACCAGTATTGTGGATCGCGCGGCTCGGCCAGGCGCGGCTCACAGCGTTTCATCCCGCCCACCTGCTGCAAACGGGCCAGGGTTTGATCCTGCGCCGCCGCCAGATGGTCCATGATCTGTTGCGGCGTCGCTTTATCCCGCACGGCTTCGCCAAGGCGCG
>JAGRHK010000085.1 GCA_020444985.1 Candidatus Competibacteraceae bacterium | reverse complement strand
AGCCGAAGCGATTGAGTCTGCCCAGCAACAATTGGCCATGGCGCGGGTGCGGGCGCTGCACAGCCGCAAAGTTCAGGAATTACTCGAACCGGTTCATCGCCAGGGTGTGGTGAAAGCGCTGGAGTATGAGGAAGCGGTGAAAGATGCCGAGGTCGATCAGGCTGCGGTGAGGGTCGCCGAGGCGAATTTAAGCTTGATCAAAAGCCCGCCATTGTCCATGGAAGTCACAGCGAAAAAAGCGGAGCTTGAACAGTTGCGCGCCCAGCAAACCTATCTTGAGGAACAGCGCAAAAGAACCGGACTGCGAACGCCCGTAGCCGGGCGCGTGGTTACGCCGCGCCCGGAATTCAAAACCGGCGGCTATTTGAAAGAGGGCGATCTGTTTGTCACTGTTGAAGATCATCGGGTGATGCGGGCGGAAATTCTGGCCCCGGAAACCGATATTGGCGAAGTGCGCGCCGATGCGCCGGTGCAACTGCGGGTCTGGGCTTATCCGCTGCGCGATTTTACCGGTCGCGTGACCGCCGTGGCCCCGGTCGTTGAACCTAATCCCGCAAATCCATTCATGCACGCCGTGCGGGTCATCATTGAAATCCCTAATCCGGACGGGTTGCTGAAATCGCAAATGACCGGATTCGCCAAGATCGCCGCTGGCGAACAATGGGCCATTGTAGCTTTCACCCGGGCGCTGGTGCGATTTGTGATGCTGGAAATGTGGTCGTGGCTGCCTTGAGCAAGGTTCGCAACTTGGACAAGGCAACAAAAATTACCTCTTCTCCAGCCAGATGCCGGGTTGCGTTTCGGGATCACGGCTCAAATCCCAGTCGCCGGCAACCACCAGGCCATGCGGCGTCGGTTGCAATACCCGCAAGCGGGTGACTGCAGGTTGTCCAAAAGCATCCGAGGGAATCCTTTGCCAATCCTCGCCATCGTGGGTTTTCCAGAGTTGGCAAGGCGTTGACGCGGGTGTGGCATCGGCTGCCGGCCGATCTCCGCCTTGGTCGACGGCTGCATAGAGCGCATCGGGCGTACCGATCAAACGGACAATCCGCCGATTATGCCCGTCGTCGAAACCAGGACCGTGCGTGGAAAGGGGAATTTGTAAGCCAACCGGTGAAAAGCGCGGCGTTCCCATCACCAGCTCCCAGCGGCCATCGGATAGAACCCGGATGATTTCCGCACCGGATGTTGCAAACTCCCAGTTGGGATCAGGATGGGGCGAGCGGATGCCCAGGTAAAGCGCATCCTTGAACACGGTCATGGTTTCGACGTGGGGATTGAGCGTGTAGCGCTGAGCGCCCTCGGTCAGCGCCGATTCCCAGATAAAGGGCGGCTGGCCGCGCGCCATGGTCCTCCACAACTGAAAGCCGTTGGTTGGATTGCCGGCAACGGCATACAATTGACCGTCGAAAACGTGCAAGCCATCAATCGTTCGGTTTTCTGGATGACCGAAGCCAGGGACACAGGCAGGGCGCCAGTCCTGGGAGCAGGGATCAGCGTTGACCCAGATCGTTGGACCTTCGCGACCGGTGTCGTGAGCGGCGTTGGCGGAAATAGCGAATATCTGGCCCGAGAAGCTGCGCAAGGTGACCAGCGGGCTGCCAATGGCCTGCGGGCTGGAGGATCGTTCCGTGAAATGGACGCCATCCTCGGAATAGAGTAGCGCGGGCGCGCGCAGGCCGAGACGAAGCGCATAGAGAGCCGGCGCGGGTTGTCCAGCGTTTGGCAGGACGGCCAATACTCGCCAGCCCAGCTCCAGTGGGAAATAGCGGGATTGGCCCTGGCGCGTGAACCAGCGGGACTCGACCGGGCTGGCGTGCAACGGTTCCCAGCCGGATTCGCGTAAGCGATGGCGAAGCAGGAGCGCATGGCCGGGTTGATGCGCGTCCAGCGGGTAGCGGGTGACGCCCAGGTATAACCAACCCTGATGCCAAGCAGCCGCTTGCATCCAGCAATGGCCGGTTTCGGGCAACAACTCGGCGGGGATGGGATGAAATTGAAAGTGGCGATGTGTGGACATGCGGTTAACGAATAGACCGTGAAATAGGTGGCGAAAAATTGGGTGATGTAGCGCGCCTGAACGTGTTAAGTTGATTATAAAACTATTTTGGGCAGCGCTGTTCCCCATGCGAAAAGAGTCCTTGCAAGAGAGGTTGTAGTGAGTCGTTCAGCATATTCCATTCACCCGCCCGTCTTTATCCTTTGTCCGGGCCGTTCCTTTTCCTCGGTCGTGTGCGGCATGTTGGGTCAACATCCGCAATTATACGGATTACCGGAAACCAACTTCTTCGTGGCTGATACCGTTGGGGGATTGTTCCAGCGCTTTTCCGGCCCGGGTGACCGACACCGTTTGCATGGTCTGGTGCGCACGCTGGCCCAAGTGCATGAGGGCGAACAGACGGAGGCGGCGGCTGAACGCGCTTGGCAATGGTTGCGCGAGCGATTGAGCATGACTACGCACGAGTTGGCCTGGTATGTGGCGTCACAGCTTGGTCAGCGCCAGATGGTCGAGAAAAGTCCCAGTAATTGCGCGGAAGCCGCTTACTTGGCGCGTTTATACCAGATTTTTCCCACAGCCCGTTTTCTGCATTTATCACGGCACCCGCGTTCGACCGGTAAATCGCTATACCAGGTGCGCCAGGAACAGCGCGCCCGACGGGGACGGGATCGGATGCCGGTCGATGGGCGGCGGATGGAGGAAAACTGGCTGAAGGTTCATGGGCACATTTTACGGTTTACCGAACGGTTGCCGGTTGGGCAGAGTCTTCATTTGCAGGGCGAACAATTGCTGGCCGACCCGGATTATTATTTGCAGCAGATCGCCGAGTGGCTGGATATTCGGATGGATGCTCAAGCTATCGAGGCGA
The DNA here is from genome assembly GCA_020444985.1 of Candidatus Competibacteraceae bacterium. Taxonomy (GTDB): domain Bacteria; phylum Pseudomonadota; class Gammaproteobacteria; order Competibacterales; family Competibacteraceae; genus UBA2383. The sequence goes on along the minus strand of JAGRHK010000085.1, from coordinate 4,145 downwards.
TGAAACATCCGGAAGTTTCCCCGTTTGCCACGCTGGGTCCGGACAATGCGCGCGGCGGTAATAATCGCAAGTATCTGGAAGATCCGCGCTTGCGCACTGGCCCGCCGCCCAAAGTTAATCTGAGCGATCCACTGGAGTGGATGGCGGATGGCTCGGGATTCAGTCCAGCAACGATGGCGCTGGCTCGAAGGCTGGGGTATCGGTGATTGCGCAATGCAGCAAGGGATGCTTATTTGCGCTTATTTTATAGCTCATTCAGTATCAGGCAAATTTGCCAGAACACAACGATCAGATAAATCATAATCGAATTCTATTTCTTCAGGAGCGATTTCAATGACCGAATTCGATTCGCAGCGTATTGCGCCATTTGAATTATTATAAAATAAATTGCCTTTTCCTGATGCGTTGTCTTTACCTAAACGGACTTTAGCGCCGCCACGCAGGAGAATGCCGTATCGGCCGCTTCTTGAAATCAGATTGCCATCAATATCGGCTGCGGAAGCATCGATTACGATTCCGAATTTGTTGTTGTTTCTTATTTTATTATCATGGATATCAGCGGACGAGGATAATCGGATAACCACTCCATTGCGACGCGAGTTTATAATCTCAGTCTGCTCAATATGAGCATAGCTGGATCCAGTGACCTCTATGCCGATTGATCCGGCGTTAGTGATTCTGCTATTAGAAACTTCCGCCGATCCGCCACGATAGATAACAATACCTGTTTTGCCGCCGGATAAATCGATATTCTTAATATCCACTTGCCTTCCCGAAATAGCGATTCCAAAAGAAGCGGTTGAGGATATTATAAATTTTGATCCAGGTTGTCCTATGATAGACAGTTTGTCTTTCGTTATTCGGATAGGATCGTGGCACCGGCCATGAAAAACTACATGGCTGTCTTCCTCGACAGTATCCAAAACTTCCTGGAGCGGTTGATCGATGCTGTCACAGTCAATGTCAAATGACCTGCCATAAGAGGGGCAAAAGAAAATTGAAATATTGATTATTATGGCAAATTTCAAACAAAGATTGAAAACTCTCATTTCAAGAAATTTATAATATCTTTTGTAACATTGTCATTAAATTCACCAACCTCTCGATTGATTTGTTCATGGCTTTTATTAACAACTTTAATATGCACAGGGACTCCAGCACGCATCAGCGATTCACGTAGACTTTCAGTCAACATTTGAGAACGTGTACGGGGCGTATAGAAAATAAGAAAAGGAGCAATGCCTTTTTGGGGGGCGATATGAGCGACTGGAGAAGCATCTTGCCAAACGCGCTCATCATGGCCAAAAGCCTCGACATAAATATCGGGCTGGTGATGTTCGCGCATCAGCTTGGGAATATCATAGCCAGCGCCATCCAGCAGAATAACGCCTTTAATTAGCCGCAAATTTTCGCCCGCCGCTTGCAGGTAGCGTTGATCAGTGGCGACCAGCGCCGCCAAGTGGGCGCCCGATGAATGTCCCATCAAATAAATACGATTAGGATTGCCATGATAACGGCTGATATTTCTGGCTATCCATGCCAATGCGTTGGCAACATCCTGAACATGGGTTGGATGTTTGACTGCGGGTGATAGTCGGTAATTGATGCTCACAAAGAGATAACCCGCTCTTGTAAAGTAGCGCGACTTGTTCGCCGCGATATTGGCATTCGCCTTATCGCCCCGTTGCCAACCGCCGCCATGCACCATAACGATGACCGGATGATTTTGACCCGTTGCTGGGGCGTATATGTCGAGACTCAGCAGGTTAGGATCCACGCCTGGCGCTGTGGCATAGGGCAAATTCCGAAATTGTTGAATCCCTCCGCTCGCGATAACCGCATCAGTGGCTCCATTATCCATCGATGAATCCGCCGATAGCGCATCGCCATTGCGCGCCAGGCGGCGTAACGGTCGCGCTGACACCGGCGCGGACGGCGCATAGCGCGCAGTTTCAGGTAGTGCATTGGGGATAGCCGATGCAGGATAAGGCGCAATGGGTGTCTGCCGCCAAGTGCGATGAACCGGGTAAGAGGCCTGAACAGGTGTCGTGTTCTGATAGTTTTCTGGAATGTGGGCGGCGACTACCGTATCGGAGCGACTTTGGGCATAGGATCTGCGCCGTGCGGCTTGTCGTTGCTCGATGTAATCACTGGCCTCCTGCAAAGTGATCGACCCGTCGCCGTTGCGATCCACTCGACGGAACAGTACGGGCCGCTTCAGCTCATCGACGGTGACTCGCCCGTCGTGGTCATGATCGAATCGATTGAAATGCCGTTGCACGACCGGGCTGATGGACGGGCCGATTAGGTTGCTGCCTTGAAGATCATTGTCGTTGCAGGCCGTCAAACCGAAGATCAGACAAATCACCAGCAAACGGTTGGATACCCAATGATGATTGATCGGCAGGGACATCGTGGTTTTTTCCCGTAGGCAAATAGTGCGATTCTTGTAAGCGGGCTTTTTATCAAACTTAGCGGTAACCAAACCGGCGAGCCAGCATCACCGTTTGTGCGGAAAAACCCTGAGCGCCATCGCGTTGCCACGCCAACGGCCCTTCCAATCGTTGCGGAGGAATGGGCTTTTTGGCATAGCGCGGATTACGCAGGAAATTGGGATCGTTGCCAAACCGCGCATTCGATGGGCCAATACAGGCATAAGGCGAATTTTCGGGATGCAGCATGGCGTCGAGACTGTGCGCATCGCTGCTTAGACCCAGCCACTCGGCAATCTGCGCCAGATAGCGTTCGGGTTCCGTTAATAATTGTTCACCTTGAATTCGCATCCCTTGGCCTACGGGTAATCGCTCGGTGAAATCCAGAATATTACGATTGATGCGTAGCCACAACTGTTCCGGCGATAATTCGTCTGCCTGCCGCTCTTCGCGCGAGTGAGCGGTTTTTTGGCGAAGTTCATGAATGGATTGACAGGTCGCGCGGGGATGACGCACCAGGTGGAGAATGCGCGCCTCCGGGAAATTGCGCTGTAGCCGTTTCAGATTGACCGGATTCAGGGCTGTACTGGGACTTTTGTCGATCAGGATGCGCGATCCCGTGCATTCGGCTAAATGATGCAGGAATCGGCGAGCGCTCCAGCCTGCATAGCGCTGCAACCCGGTTTGCGCTTTTTCAATCGTTGCGACGGTTTGGGTTTGATATTCAGCTTGCGCCACGGCGCGCAACAAGCCATGCAGGCTTTGCGGGCGGACAATTTGCAATTTGCGCATGACGCCCGCCAGCGTGTCCGCCATGAACAGATTCAGTTCCGGCAAACCGTACATGTCGGGGTGTTGGCCGAGCATGGCGCTGACCAGCGACGAGTAGGAGCGCATGCAGGTCAGGACAAACAATGGGGCTTGCATGATCGGCCTATGCCTGAGAACCCAACCAGATTTCCAGCCCGCCCTCCGGATTATCCTGGTAGCGCCACTGCTCTTCCTCACAACAGGCGACCCGGGGGCCGAAGGGATTGACCGCGCCGACGTAAAGTCCTTGCGGCGTGGAAACCAACCCTCTTAAACCATAATTATAGGAATTGTCGAAACCGTTGGTGGTCACCGGCAGCCAGTTTTCGCCATCGGCGCTGCGGTACAGATCGAATCCGGATTGTCGCGCGATGATTTTCTCCAGACCGATCCGGTCCACCGTGCGCCGGAACCAGGCCGGCCAGCGCTCCCGGTCGGCGTAGGGCAACATCCGGCTCCAATCCAGCGTTCCTAAATACAGCCAACCGTCGTGTGCGGCCATCCGCCAGAAATAGCCGTTGAACAGGTTATTAAATCCTGGACGGAAACCGGACAGTGGTTGTTTGAAGCCATCCGGTGTTTCACGCGCGTTACCGACGAGCAAATCCCAGCGGTTATCCGGGTACAACCGAATCAACTCCGGCGCAGCGGGACCGACCCGGTTCACGCCGTCAATGCCGCCATTCTGGATGCCGCTGCCGATATAGAGCGCGCCGTTGAATTCGGCCAAGCTGACCACGCCTTGATTGAGGGGTCCCCGGTAAGCGCCGTGGGCGATCACGAGTTCCCAGGCATAGGGCGGATCCCCGGTGGCCTGCGTCCGCCAGATTTGGAAGCCCTGCTTGAAATTGATGGTGCCGGCGTAGAGATAATCGCCAAACGCCGCCATTTCAAAAATGCTGA
>JAGRHK010000084.1 GCA_020444985.1 Candidatus Competibacteraceae bacterium | reverse complement strand
TGTAACGATCAGGTTGGGAATATCCAGCGCCAATAATGGATTACCCTCGGCGGGCGGTTCCAGACTCAACACATCCACGCCTGCGCCGCCCAACGCGCCCTGACGCAGCGCATTGGCCAGCAGCATTTCATCTACCAGCCCGCCGCGCGCCGTATTAATCAGGATGGCGTCGCGCTTCATCAGCGCCAGCTCCCAGGCGCCGATCAACCCTCGAGTTTCTGGAGTGAGCGGACAATGCAGGCTAAGTACATCCACTTGCGGCAGCAGAATCGGTAAGGGCATCCGGCCTTCCTGTTCCTCAACAACGCTCGGGCGCTGTGCAACCAATACCTTCATCCCAAAGGCTTCCGCGATACGCGCCACACCGCGTCCCAATTCGCCGTAACCGACAATGCCCAGCGTTTTACCCGCCAGTTCACGGATGGGATAATCCAGCAGGCAGAACTGACGCGCCTGCTGCCAGCGTCCCTCGCGCACGGCCTGGCGGTACTTGGGCAAGTGGGTCGTCAAACTGAGCAATAGCGCGAAGACATGCTGAACGACCGCAGCCGTGCCATAGCCGCGGCAATTACAGACCGTTAGACCGTGTTGCGCTGCCGCCTCCAGATCCACATTGTTCACCCCGGTCGCGGCTACACAGATCAGTTTCAGGCGGCGGGCCTGTTTCAGTGCAGCAGCATCCAGCTGCACTTTATTGCTGATCACGACTTCGGCTTCGGCAATGCGTTCAGCGACTTCATCAGGAGCCGTTGCAGCGTAATAATGCAGTTTCGGTAAGGCTTGGCTAAGGTTGCCAAAGTCAAGATCGCCACAGTCCAGCGAATCCTGATCGAGAAACACACCCAGCATGGCAAGGGAACCTCCAGTAAACGATTCGCTTCATTATAGGCATCCCATCCTCAAGACTGCGAGACGCTACAGCGCCATGATGAAATCTACCATGACCCCAGCCTTCACCCATGATCGGCCTGCCTGCACTGGAATATTGCTGGCGAATCTCGGTACGCCCGACGCGCCGACCGCATCCGCCTTGCGCCGGTATCTGGGCGAATTCCTTTGGGACTCCCGCGTGGTAGAAATACCCCGACCCGTGTGGTGGCTGATTCTGCATGGCATCATTCTCCGCGTCCGTCCCGCGCAATCCGCGCGTAAATATGCCGCGATCTGGACGCCGGAGGGTTCACCCTTGCTGGCGATCAGTCGCCGGCAGGCAGCGGCATTGGCCGCGCGCCTGACTGAGCGCTGTCCTGGTCCAGTGCGCGTTGCGCTCGGCATGCGCTATGGCCAGCCCTCCATTGCTTCCGCGCTGGCTGAGCTGCGGGCCGCTGGCGCTGAACGGTTGCTGGTGCTGCCGCTTTATCCGCAATATTCCGCTGCAACGACGGCTTCGACTTTCGATGCGGTCGCCGCCGAGCTGCGGACTTGGCGCTGGTTGCCGGAACTGCGTTTCATTGCGCAATATCATGACGATCCCGGCTATCTTGATGCGCTGGCCGCGCATATCCGAGCCGACCGCGCGGAACAGCCTGGCGAACGGCTGCTGTTTTCCTTCCACGGCTTGCCCAAACGCAATCTGCTGGCCGGCGATCCCTATTACTGCCAGTGCCATAAAACTGCGCGGCTGGTGGCTGAGCGGCTGGATCTGGCGCCGGAGCAATGGGCGATGGCTTTCCAGTCCCGCTTTGGCCGCGCTGAATGGCTGCAACCCTATACCCACGCGTTGTTGACAGCGTGGGGGAAAGCGGGCGTCAGGAGCGTGGACGTGGTGTGTCCCGGCTTTGCCGCAGATTGTCTGGAAACCCTGGAAGAAATCGCGATGGAGAATCGTCAGGTGTTTCTCGACGCGGGCGGTGAGCGTTACCGTTATCTGCTGGCGCTCAACGATGCATCCGACCACATCAGCATCCTGGCTGGGCTTGTTGAACGGCATGCAGCGGGTTGGCCGGAATTTAGCGCCTTGTACGATTCTGAAACGGTTCGCGTCGCACGCGCAGCGTGTGCTGACCGAGCGCGGGACATGGGCGCAGCAACCTGAGCGATGAATCGACAATTCCAGCCTTCCTCGCGCAATCGCCTTCTATACTCATGAGACGAGTAGCCCGCACGACCCATGTCGTGTGGTTACAAATCCAATCCCATGAGAAGAACATGATTCACGGCGCTCTGTTTGATTTGGAAGGTGTGTTGTACATTGGCGATTATCCCTTGCCCGGTTCTCGCGAAGCCCTGTTAAGTTTGCAAGCTGCCGGTATTCCGATGCGTTTTATCACCAACAGCACCCGATTAACTCGCGACGCCATTGTCAACCGATTGACGCGCATGGGGCTGGAAGTGGAGATCGAACACCTGTTTACTCCGGTCGTCGCCGCCCGCAACTATCTGATCGCTCGTCAATTGAGTCCACATTTGCTCGTCCATCCCGCTATCCAGGGTGAGTTTGCGGATCTGCTTGGGCCAGCGCCCGGTGCGGTGCTGTTGGGCGATGCCGGTCCCGGTTTCACCTACTCAGCGCTGAATCAATGCTTTCGGTTGCTGCTAGACGGCATCCCCTTGCTGGCCATGGGTTCCAATCGTTACTTCCGGGAAGGCAACGATCTGAGCCTGGATATCGGTCCGTTCATGGCGGCGCTGGAATATGCCGCCGAACTGGAAGCCGTGGTGCTGGGCAAGCCGTCGACCGAATTTTTCCTGGCGGCGGTGAATAGCCTGGGCCTGCCGCCGCAAGATGTGTTGATGGTAGGCGATGATGCGGAAATGGATGTCTGCGGCGCGCTGGCCGCCGGGTTGCGCGGCGCGCTGGTGCGGACTGGTAAATATCGCCCCGGTGATGAACCCAAGGTCGAACCCCAGGGCGGGCGCGTGTTCGATGATCTCGACGCCGTCGTCGATTATATTCTCTGAAATACCCGGATTGCAGGTAGAATCAACCTGAAATCTGGAGTGCTTCATGCTCCTCCCGCACTGAATCGGAGTTCTCATGCGCGTCCTGTTTCCCGACATCAAACCCTACGCAACGCAACGCTTGGCGGTCGATAATCTGCACACGCTCTACATCGAGGAATGCGGCGTTTCTGGAGGATTGCCCGTCTTGTTTCTGCATGGCGGTCCTGGCGCGGGCTGCGAACCCATGCATCGGCGCTTCTTCGATCCACAGCGTTATCGTATCGTGCTGTTTAGCCAGCGTGGCAGCGGCCAGTCCAGCCCGTATGCCGAGTTGCGCGACAATACGACAGGACATCTGATCGCGGACATTGAAAAGTTGCGCGAACATCTGCATATCGACCGCTGGCTGGTGTTTGGCGGCTCCTGGGGATCGACGCTGGCGCTGGCCTATGCCGAAACCCATCCCGAGCGCGTCCTCGGGCTGATCCTGCGCGGCATCTTTCTATGTCGGGACCGGGATATCCAGTGGTTTTATCAGGAGGGGGCCAATCGCCTGTTTCCCGATCAGTGGGAGCATTTTATCGCTCCGATTCCGGCGGCGGAGCAGCATGATCTGGTGCACGCTTATTACAGCCGCCTGACCAGCGCCAACGAGCTGGAGCAAATGCGGGCCGCCAAAGCCTGGGCGACCTGGGAAGGCGCCACTTTGACCTTGGAAAACAATCCAATGGTCATCGAACAGTTCGGTGAGGCTCATCGCGCTCTGAGCCTGGCGCGCATCGAATGCCATTACTTTATTCATCATTGCTTCATGGCGGCGGATCAACTCCTGCGCGATGCCCACCGCTTGCGCGATATGCCGGGTTTTATCATCCATGGTCGTTATGATGTGATTTGCCCGCTGGATAATGCTTGGGCGTTGCATCAGGCGTGGCCGGAAGCGCAATTAAAAATTGTGCCGGCCGCTGGACACGCCGCCAGTGAACCCGGAATTGTGCATGAACTGATCGCGGCGACCGAGCATTTTGCGGATCGATTGGCATGATTGGATTGTTGCAGCGGGTCAGCGAGGCGCGTGTTGCAGTTGACGAGCGTATTGTGGGCGAAATCGGCGCAGGATTGCTGGCGCTGGTCGGCGTTGAGCGCGGCGATGGCGAGAGCCAGGCCGACCGCCTTCTGGAGCGATTGCTGGGCTACCGGGTATTCGCTGACCCCGAAGGCAAAATGAACCTGAGTTTGCGGGATACGGGCGGCGGCCTGTTGCTGGTTCCACAATTCACCCTCGCGGCGGATACGCACAAGGGGATGCGGCCCAGCTTTACTCCGGCGGCGCCGCCCGCAGAAGGCAAACGGCTTTTTGATTATCTGGTTGCCCGGGCGGGTCAAGCGCCTATCCGGGTTGCCACGGGCTGCTTTGGCGCGCACATGCGGGTCGGTTTGGTCAATGATGGGCCGGTGACCTTCTGGTTGCGAGCGGCTCCAGATGGCTGATTGCCGATGCGCCTTGCGCCTTTCATCCTGATCCGATGGTTTCGCGCTGGACAGTCCATCAGCCTTAATGCAAAATCGTGCGCTTCGATTGGCAAGGATTACTGCTTCGCCCATGGTTAAACTGCTGCTGTTGAACGATCCCAATCTGAATCTGTTGGGAACTCGCAAACCCGCACTTTGCGGTTCCGACCTGCGGGCTGCTGACCGCCGCCTTGCCCCCCTGTCCTGGTAGCTCCCGTCATGCCCACGGATATTCGCAAAATCAAGAAACTCATCGAATTGCTCGAAACTTCGGGCATTGCCGAAATCGAAATCAAGGAAGGCGAGGATTCGGTGCGCATCAGCCGCCACCCGCACAGTAGCGCGAGTAGCGCACCCATGGTCATGGCGCCGCCCGTGTGGGCCACGCCTGGCTATGGCCCACCGTCGTCTGGACCGATGCCCGCGCCTGTTGCGCCCGCGCCCGTAGTTGCGGTCGCGCCAACCAGTGATGCAGAGACCCTGAAGGGGCATGTGTTGCGCGCGCCGATGGTTGGCACCTTCTATCGTTCGGCTTCCCCGGGTTCTAAACCGTTTGTTGAAATCGGCCAGCATATCAATATGGGCGATCCGATCTGTATCATTGAAGCCATGAAAATGTTCAATCAGATCGAAGCGGATCATACGGGCGTTGTGACCCGTCTGCTGGTCGAAAACGGTCAGCCGGTCGAATACGATCAACCGTTACTGATTATCGAATAGCCCGACCGTCATGCTCGAAAAAGTGGTCATCGCCAATCGGGGTGAAATCGCCCTGCGCATCCTGCGGGCCTGTCGGGAATTGGGCATCCGCACTGTGGCCTTGCATTCCACCGTGGATCGCGACCTTAAGCACGTGCGGTTGGCTGATGAAACGGTTTGCATTGGTCCGCCGCCGCCGGCAGAAAGCTATCTGAACATGCCGGCGATCATCAGCGCCGCTGAGGTCACCGACGCGGTGGCCATTCATCCCGGCTACGGTTTCCTGTCCGAGAACGCTGACTTTGCCGAACGGGTTGAACAAAGCGGTTTCATTTTTATCGGCCCCCGTCCGGACACTATCCGACTGATGGGTGACAAGGTATCCGCGATTCGGGCAATGCAGGAAGCTGGCGTACCCTGCGTACCCGGTTCCGACGGACCGCTGGACGATGATGATCAGAGTACGTTGCGGATCGCTCGCGAGATTGGCTATCCGATCATTATCAAGGCAGCGGGCGGCGGCGGCGGGCGCGGGATGCGCGTCGTGCATGGCGAGGCCGCGTTGCTGACGACCCTCGATCTGACTCGCAGCGAGGCCAATGCGGCGTTTGGGAATCCAACGGTCTATATGGAGAAATATCTGGATCATCCCCGCCATATCGAAATCCAGGTGCTGTCTGACACTCATGGCCACGCGATTCATCTTGGCGAGCGTGATTGCTCCATGCAGCGCCGTCACCAGAAAGTCATTGAGGAAGCGCCGGCGCCGGGCATCAGCGCCGCACAGCGCCGCAAGATTGGCGGCATTTGCGTCGATGCCTGTCAACGCATCGGCTACCGTGGCGCAGGCACTTTTGAATTTTTATATCAGGACGGTGAGTTCTATTTCATTGAGATGAACACCCGCGTACAGGTCGAGCATCCCGTCACCGAGTGGATCACCGGGGTGGATATCGTCAAAGAGCAATTGCGCATCGCTGCGGGTCAGCCGCTCAGCTACCATCAGGACGAAATTCATGTCCGGGGACATGCTCTGGAGTGTCGCCTGAATGCGGAAGATCCGGATCTATTCACCCCATCGCCGGGAACTATTACTCAGTACCATGCGCCCGGCGGGCCAGGCATCCGCGTGGACTCCCACATCTATAACGGTTATCGGGTGCCGCCGAATTACGACTCGATGATTGGTAAACTGATCGCTCATGGCGAAACGCGTGAAGCGGCCATTGCTCGGATGCGGGGGGCGCTTGCGGAATTGGTAGTGGATGGCATCAAGACAAACGCGCCTCTCCATCGGCGCATCCTCAGCGATGCCCGTTTCCTGGATGGCGGCACGGATATTCACTATCTGGAAAAGCAGCTGCTTATTCGCTGAGAAGGAAATTAATCAGGAGAGACGCAAAGCGCCGGGGTAATTTTGACCACCGGCGACTTTCGACAACTTATCCGGGAGTGCGACAGCGCATTAGGCGACCGGATGGCGCAACGCTGGGTTCGGCATCGGCGGCTTGGTTGAATAATCGTAGAAACCCTTGTTGGTCTTGCGACCCAAATAGCCGAGCTGGACGAGTCGAGTCAGCGTGTGTGGCGAAGAAACATGGGGCTGATGCATGTCCTGATAAATGTTCAGCGTCATGGCCTCAACCACATCCAAACCGATGTAGTCGGCTAGCTCAAAGGGACCCATCGGATGGCCGGCGCCTGACTTCATGGCGTGATCGATATCGCCAATCGTGCCGGTTCCCATCTCCAACAGGCGGATAGCGCTCAGCATATAAGGCGTCAGCAAGCGATTAACGATAAAACCGGTCGTGTCTTGTACAGTTACCGGGTCCTTGCCCAGCTTCTTGCAGAACGCATTGAGCGTTTCAATCGCTTCATCGGAAGTCTCAAAACCGTGAATGATTTCGACCAGTTTCATC
>JAGRHK010000083.1 GCA_020444985.1 Candidatus Competibacteraceae bacterium | reverse complement strand
ATGCTCACCGCGCGTGTGATCGGTCATATACACCGAGCAGACATCGGTGTGAATAGCGCTCTTGACCTCAACAACAACGAGGTTAAGCGCTTCGCTCAGATTGCGGGTGGCGTTAATGCCCTGCACGATGCGCCGCAGAATATCCAGCATGGAGCCGTCCTCAACAGGCAACAAAGACTGCGAAACCGTTCAAGTCCTCTTGAATATAGCCTTTGAGAAATTATTTTTCTCAAAACGCTTTACATAGTAAGACTATCGATGCCGGCTGGCCACGACGGTATGCGGCGGTCGAGCCTCCCGGCTGTCATCCAAAACCGCTGCTTCCGGAAAATCCAGGGTGGGGGCGGCGGCTGTTTCCAGGGCGCAACGCCGTGTTGTAACCACCATTCGGGTAATCACCGGATTCTGGGCATGCTCCATCTGACGCACTTGCAAGACAGTAACTTGCTGAATAGCGGTATTTGCGCGCGGCGACTCCCGGTTTCGTGACCGGATCGGAGCAGGCCAGGCAGCTTGATCTTGCGGATCACATAAGGCGGACTTGATACGCCGGACCGCCGTTGGTCGTCGGGGCGGTGACGCCACCGGCAGAAAAGATGCCAATTCGTGCAAGGCCCGCCAATAGACATGGCGTTTGAATGCGACCACGGCATGCAACGGATACCAGTAATCGACCCATTGCCAGAGATCGAACTCGGGATGTTCGGACAAATCCAGACGCACGACATCTTCGCTGCAACGCATGCGCAACAGGAACCAAATCTGTTTTTGACCAATGCAGGGCGGACGGCAACCATGGCGAACCAGTCGCTTGGGTAACCGATAGCGCAACCAGCCCTGCGTGGAGCCGATCACCTGCACATGTTCCGGGCGCAAACCCACCTCTTCAGCCAGTTCACGGAACATGGCCTGCTCAGGCGACTCATCCCGCCGGATGCCGCCCTGGGGAAACTGCCAGGAATGTTGCCCAATTCGCCTCGCCCAGAACAGACGTCCTTCTGCATTACACAGGATGATGCCGACGTTTGGCCGATAACCCTCCGAGTCGATCACAGTAAAAACCAATGGTTTGAAATGGATTGTTCATATTTATTCTTTCACAACGCAGCGCTTTTGACTATCACGAACCCACGAAGCCGCTATGCTATTCAGTCATCAAGTCCGCAATCTTTATCATTCTCTAGTCTGTTCGCAACCTTCGTTTCAAGGAGCGACTCACGATGCGCTACTTATGGTACCCGATTTTTGTGCTGGCGTGGCTGCTGTCTTTCAGCGCCCATGCGCTCGATGATACGCCACTGGCTGTCGCTGCGGCGCAATATCTGCAAACCATCCGCGATGGCCGCGATCCCGCTGGCCAGTCCGTCCCGGCCTTGCTGCGCCGAGCGGAACAACAGACGCAGAAGAAAGACTGGGCAGGCGCTATTACGGACTACGAAACCGCTATTCTCGCCGGGGCTGGCCAGACCGCGACTTGGTTGGTACTCAGCCAGGCTTGGCAAAACCAGGCGCAACCTCAGGGAAAAAACAGCGCCCGTTATGAAGTCCGGCAACGCTCGCGGCAGCGCATGAAACAAGCGGCCTGGAATGCCTTGCAAGCCGCGCATGTCCCACTGGAACGCGCCCGCGCTCTGTTCCGACTTGGGGAATTGTATGACCGCGACCAGGAACCGAAGAAAGCCATCACGGCGTATGGCGAAGCGCTGGAGTTGGAAGATAGCCCGCGCATTGCCAAACGCTATCAGGATTTGGTAAACGCCAACGCCTTCCAAATCAAGGGCGTTGCCGTGGAATCGGACAGCGCGACGCCCAAAGTTTGCCTGAATTTCTCCGATGATCTGGCCAAGGGACGACAGTTACACTACGAAGATTATCTGGTCATCGAACCCGCCATCCAGCTGATCGTGACGCCCCAGGAACGGCAATTGTGCATAGAAGGCTTCAGCCACGGCCAGCGCTACGTCATCAAGACCCGAACCGGCATCCCGGCGGCCAGCGGCGAGAGAACCCGGGCGACTCAGAAATTCACAGCCAACGTGGAAGACCGCAAGCCGACCCTGGGGTTCCGAGGCGCGACCTATGTTCTGCCGAAAACCGGCAGCCAGCAACTGCCGCTGACCAGCGTCAACCTGGATCAAGCACGGGTGCGCGTGTTGCGCATCAATGATCGGAATCTGCTGCGGGAAATTGGGGGAAATCGCATCGCGAATCTCCTGGACGGCTACGATCTCAACACCATTGCCCGGCAATCCGGCGAACCGATTTGGCAAGGCGTTCTCACCCTGGCCAGCGGCGAGCGTAACCAGGAAGTCACCACCGCCCTGCCGATCAGCGAGATTTTGCATGATCCACAACCGGGCATTTATATCGTCGCCGCGCAATCCATCAAAGAAGACGCGGATAACCGCTGGGAGAACCAGGCCACGCAATGGCTAGTGGTTTCCGATCTGGGCTTGTTCACAATGCGCGGCAACGACGGTCTGCATATCTTTGTCCGCTCGCTGTCCAGCGCGCAGCCGGTCGCTGGGGCCAATGTGCAACTGTATGCCCGCAACAATGGCAAACTGGGCGCGGCGATCACGGACGCCCAGGGTTACGCTCGACTCGATCCAGGTTTGTTGCGCGGCGAGGGTGGACGAGAACCGGCGGCGTTGATGGCCTTCGGCCAAGGTGACTACAACTTTCTCGATTTAACTCAGCCAGCTTTTGATCTCAGCGATCGGGGTGTTGCCGGTCGCGCTGCGCCGGGGGCGGTCGATGCCTTCCTCTACACCGAACGCGGCGTTTACCGACCCGGTGAAACTGTGCAGTTAATGACCCTGATTCGCGACAGTCGGGGTTATGCACTGCCAGAGGCGCCTGTGACGCTGAAGGTCTTTCGCCCGGATGGCGTGGAATCCGCACAACAGCGTCCCGGCAATCCCGCGTTGGGCGGTTATCATACGTCCATCCCTATGCCGTTGAACGCGCGCACGGGAATCTGGACGGTCAAGGCGTATACCGATCCCAAGGGCGCATCGGTGGGCGAGGTGCGCGTTCAGGTCGAGGACTTCGTGCCACAGCAGCTCAAGCTGGAATTGCGTTCTACCGCACCGATGCTGAAACCCGGCGAACCGGCGACCATCGACATCAATGGCCGCTTTTTGTACGGTGCGCCGGCGGCCAACCTCAAAGCCGAAGGCGAGCTGGTGTTGCGCGAGGACGCTGATCCCTACCCAGCTTTCCCCGGCTATCATTTTGGATTGGCGCAAGACCGTTGGACTGCGCAACGCTTTCCCGTCGTTCTGGCCGGCACCGATGCGCAAGGCCAGGCTCAGGCGGAAATTCGTCTGCATGAGCGACCAGACACCACGCGCCCCTTGCTGGCCCAGGTGCGCATCTCACTGTTTGAACCCGGCGGCCGGCCGGTGACCCGCAGTCTCGACCTGCCTTACCGGACGCAGCCCTTCGCCATTGGCGTCAAGCCGCGCTTTAACGATGGCGGCGTCAAGATCGGCCAGGAAGCGGCGTTCGAGGTCATCGCCGTGGACGCACGGGGTCAGGCCCAGGCGCACAGCGGTCTGAACGCCAAACTGGTGCGCGAGGACTACCAATACTACTGGTACTACAACAAAGGCCGCTGGAATTACAAGCTGATCATCCGCGACAGCGCCGCCGTCGCCAGCCAGAGTTTGCCCATCGCTGCAGGGCAGCCTGCCGTGGTCACCCAACGCGGTCTGGACTGGGGCCGTTATCGACTGGATGTGCTGGACCCGCAAACCGGCGTGGCGTCGAGCGTGCGCTTCAATGTGGGCTGGTTTGAAACGCCGGGTAGCAGCGACACCCCGGATCAGATGAAAGTCACGCTGGATCAGCCACGCTACCCCGTGGGCGCAACCGCTAAGGTTTTTCTGCGGGCGCCCTTCGCCGGTGAAGTATTGTTGAATGTGGTCGGCGACCGGTTGTGGTTAAGCAAAACGGTCCGCATTCCTGAAGAGGGCGCGACGGTGGAACTGCCGATTCCCGCCGAATGGGGGCCGGGGGTTTACCTGACCGCCACGGCGTTCCGCGTTCCCACCCAGGCCAGTCGCGCGGCGGGAACTGCGCGTTCCGCCAGCCCACGCGGACCAGGCCGCGCCATTGGCGTCGCCTGGCTGGGGCTAGATCCGGCAGCGCGGACTTTGCGCATCACCCTGGACGCGCCGGTGGAATGGAAGCCGCGTCAAACGGTGGAACTGCCGGTCACCGTCACTGGACTGGAACCGGGTCAACCGGCTTATCTGACCGTTGCGGCAGTGGATGAAGGCATTTTGCAGCTCACGGACTTCACGACGCCCAACCCGGTCGACTACTTCCTGGGCAAGCGCCGCCTGGGGATGCAATTGCTCGATCTGTACGGCAAGCTGATTGAACCGGGTGGGCGGCCCGGCGCGCTGAAAGTCGGCGGCGATGCGGAAGGCCGGCAACTCGATCCCTCGGGAATCCGCACGGTGAAAACCCTGGCGCTGTTCTCCGGGCCGGTCGCGCTGGATGCAAACGGCCAGGCGAAAATCCCCCTGGAACTGCCGGATTTCAATGGTCAGGTGCGGCTGATGGCGGTCGCCTGGGATCAGAACCGGCTGGGTCGAGCGGAAGTTGCGCCGCTGGTGCGTGATCCGCTGGTAGCGCAGGTTTACCTGCCGCGCTTCCTGGCGCCGGACGATGAGAGCCAAATCAATGTGACCGTGCAGAACTTGAGCGCCCCGCCCGGTGATTACGCGATTCGTTTGAGCGCCGGTGGCGCAGTAGCGGTGAATGCACCGGCAGCATTCACTCTGACGGTCGCGGATTCCGCCGTGCAGAACAGCGAGCGCCGCACGTTTACCCTGCGCGGTTTGCAACCTGGCGCCGGTCAGATCGCGCTGCATGTCGAAGGCCCCAACGGCTTCAGCCTGGTTCGGCAATTCGACATTGGGGTGCGCCCGGCGCAGAACATGACCACCGAGCGCACGGCAAAACGACTGAATCCGGGGGAAACCTGGCGACTGGGCGGCGAATTGCTGGATGGCTATCTGTTGGGTACAGGCAAAGTGCGATTGAGCATCGCCAGTCGCCCGAACCTCAATATCCCGGAATTGCTGGCTCAGTTGGATCGCTATCCTTATGGCTGCCTGGAGCAAACCACCAGCCGCGCCCTGCCGCTGATTGATTTCAACGAGGTGGCGGAAGTCTGGGCCGGTCAGGATGCGACGGTGGCCGGTTTGCGGGAACGGGTGCAAGAGGCTATTCAGCGCATTCTGACCATGCAGGATGCCGGTGGCGGTTTTGGCCTCTGGGGTCCCAACAGTCCGGTTGAAGACTGGTTGTCCGCGTATGCCATGGATTTCATCATGCGCGCCCGGCAGGCTCAGTACCTGGTTCCGGAAAACGCCTGGAAACGCGGGTTGGCGCATCTGCAGGAACGGTTGCGCACCGATGATTTTGATGACAAAGCGCTAGGTTGGCGAGCCTATCAATTGTACGTACTGGCCCGGGAGCAGCAAGCCGCGATCGGTGATTTGCGCTACCTGCACGATAACTATTTGCAGAAGATGCCGAACGCTCTGGCGCAAGCGCAACTCGGTTCGGCGCTGGCCCGCTATGGCGAGCTAGCGCGGGCGAAAGAGGCGTTCATGGCGGCGCTGAACCGCACGGATCGCGCCACGCTGCGCGATTACGGCAGCCCGTTGCGCGACCGGGCGGCGCTGCTAGCGTTGCTGGCAGAGTCGGGATTGCTGGCTGAAAAAGTGCCTCAACTGGCTGAGGAAATCGCGGCGGACTTCAACCAGCGTCGCTACGCCAGCACGCAGGAACAAGCCTGGCTGTTGCTGGCGGCGCATGCGCTGTTGCAACAGGCGGGAACCTTGAAGCTGACAGTGAACGGTCAGGCCACCGCCAACGATCCGTTCTACTTCAAACCGAGTATTGATGCGTTGACCAAGGGCATTCCTGTTGTCAATCAGGGCGCGCACCCGGCCTGGACAGTGCTGGATCGCAGCGGCGTACCGACGGTAGCCCAACCGCCGGCCCGTGAGGGATTCACTATTACCCGTCGTTATTACACGCGCGCCGGGAAGGACGTCGATCCAGAGCAAATTCGCCAGAATGATCTGCTGGTGGCGGTCATTACCGGTGAAGCGCAGGGCAATGAGGGACAGCAAGCGCTGATCGTGGATTTGCTGCCGGCGGGGCTGGAGATCGAGAACGCGCGGATTGGACAGGGCGCATCGACGACTGATATCGGTTGGTTGCCGAAGCTAACGCAAACCTTGCATACTGAAATCCGCGACGACCGCTTTGTAGCGGCGCTGGATATCGATCCGGGCAACGCACGCTCCTTCACGCTGGCCTATCTGGCGCGGGCCGTTACGCCGGGCGTGTACCAGCAACCAGCGGTGTACGTGGAAGACATGTACAAACCGTGGCAATTTGGGCGCGGCGCAATGGGGAGGGTGAAGGTCGAGTAAACCAATCATAAGCATTTGGTTCCCTCTCTCATGCATGTTTTTTGCGTGAGAGAGGGAAAATTGCGGGTCAGGATCTGGGCGAAAAAGGAGTGACGTCAATTGATCATGTCGTGGAAATACCCTGTATCATTTGAATTTCCCTAAAGCTTCATCAGGAGTCCCCGATACGATGCCATCGAAAGATGAACAGGATATGCTCAAACGTCTGCGTGCGTTGAAGGCTCGCCTTTGCACGACTTGATTCCTCTGGCCATCGCCATCATTCTGCTGGCGGGCGTCGGCGCGCAATGGCTGGCCTGGGCGCTGGGTTTGCCCGCTATTCTTCCCCTGCTGGCCGTTGGCCTGCTCGCAGGTCCTGTCACCGGCTGGCTGAATCCTGATCAACTATTTGGCGATCTGCTGTTCCCGATCGTCTCGCTCGGCGTTGCCGTCATTCTCTTTGAAGGCGCGCTGACGCTGCACTTCAAGGAGATTCGTGGTCGCGCGCGGATCGTGCGCAATCTGGTCACATTTGGCGCGTTGATCAACGGCCTGTTGATCGCCCTGGCCACCTGGTTATACATGGACCTGCCCTG
>JAGRHK010000082.1 GCA_020444985.1 Candidatus Competibacteraceae bacterium | reverse complement strand
GCATTGCATGACCATTTGCTCGCTCATCCTGCTGAAGCACTGGTGCGCTATGCCCTGCATGAAGGGCGTCTGCCGGAGTATCTAGCCAGCCGGGCGCGTAGCTTGATCGAGGGTGCGAACCGCCCCAGCACTGTGCGCCACCGCTTCTTGGCGAACCAGGAGGGGAATAAAGAAGAGCGAGATCCCTGGAACACGCTCGCGGACATGATCTGGACTTGGCGGCATAGCCCGGTCGCGGATCAGCCCGGTACGCCGACTGCGCACGGCGATGCCTGGCGGTTGTTTCGTCTGGCGCAGCATTTGGGACTCTCCGGCGCACAGGTGCGCGCGCTCTCCTCCCCTGATCGGGAACGCCTGCTGGCCGCGCTAGATGCGCTATCGCCCCATCAGCGCGGTGCGCTCTGGCAATGTGCTTATGAACACCATTACCGGGAAGCGCTCATCAACGCGCTGGCCAACAATCACGGACGAGGACGCTGGGCGTCGCGCGAACATCGACCCAAGGCGCAGATGGTGTTTTGCATCGATGACCGCGAGGAAGGCATCCGCCGGCATCTGGAAGAGTTGAACCCGGAGATTGAAACCTTGGGGGCAGCGGGCTTCTTTGGCGTCGCGATGAACTGGCGAGGGCTGGATGACCGTGTGGCGACCCCGCTCTGCCCGGTCGTAGTAACGCCGGCGCATGAGGTGCGGGAAGTGCCCCAGCCGGGCGCGGAACCTCAATATGCCGTCCATAATCGGCGACGGGCGCAACGCGATCGATTGCGCGCCGTCTACCATGAAATTCGGCGTAATCTGCTGTCATCAGCGCCGCTGATTGCAACGCTGGCCCCCGGCATATTACCGATCCTCGCCAGCAAGATTTTCGCCCCTTTCCGGCAGGGCCAACTGGCTGAGATGCTGGCCGCGCGCTGGGTTCCCGATCCCCCAACCGAGGCGGCGATCAACGCGACTGACCCAGCGATTCCAGCAACTCCGGAACAGCCGCGTCCCGGATTCACCGATGCTGAACAGGCCGAGCGGGTCGCCGCGTTATTGCGCAATATCGGCCTGACCGCCCAGTTTGCGCCGCTGGTGATTTTGATGGGCCACGGTTCGATGAGTCAGAACAATCCGCATCTGGGCGCTTATGACTGCGGCGCGTGCGGTGGGCGACATGGCGGCCCGAACGCCCGGGCTTTCGCAGCGATGGCTAACCGTTCGGAAGTTCGGACACAGCTAGCGGAACGCGGCTTGATCATTCCGCCGGATACCTGGTTCGTTGGCGCGGAACATAAC
Source organism: Candidatus Competibacteraceae bacterium (assembly GCA_020444985.1). GTDB lineage: Bacteria > Pseudomonadota > Gammaproteobacteria > Competibacterales > Competibacteraceae > UBA2383. Next base: position 5,781 of record JAGRHK010000082.1, on the reverse strand, counting down.
ACCTGTGACGAAGCAATCACCTTCTACGACCTGGATAGGCTGCCGGCTGCGGCCCAATCGGCACTCAAGGAATTGCAATGGATTCTTGATCAAGCCCGTGCGCTGTCGGCCCATGAACGCTGTCGGCGCTTTGCTTCCGCCCCGCGCGATCCGACGCCCGCCCAGGCGTTACGCCATGTGAGCGAACGTTCCCGCGATTTCAGCCAGGCGCGACCGGAGTTGGGTCATGCGACCAATGCCGCCGCGCTGGTGGGACGGCGATCAATGAGTCAGGGCGTGTTTCTGGATCGACGGGCGTTCCTGGTGTCTTATGATCCCACGCAGGACCCCAGCGGAACGGTGCTGGAAGGCGTCCTATTGGCCGTGGGGCCGGTCGGCGCGGGGATTAATCTGGAATACTACTTTTCCACAGTGAACAATGAACGGTTCGGCTGCGGAACCAAGACCCCGCATAATATCACCGGGCTGTTTGCGGTCATGGAAGGCGCCAGCAGCGACCTGCGCACTGGCCTGCCCCGGCAGATGATCGAAATTCACGAGCCGCTGCGCCTGCAAATCGTGGTTGAAGCGCGCATTGAGACGCTAAGCGCGATCTACGGACGGCAACCGCCGTTACAGGAATTGATCGGGAATGGCTGGGTGCACGTTATCGCCAAGGACCCGGACACCGGGGAATTTGCGGTTTTCGACCCGGCGCAAGGCTTTGTAGCGTGGACTGGGCCGGTCAAACCATTGCCCGTCTGTCGTCGTTCGGGCGACTGGTATCGGGGACACACCGGGCCATTATCGCCTGCATTGATTGGCGAGGCGCCAAGAGGCGATTCATTCGGCTTTTAAAGCACGGCCCAAAATACAGATAGCGCTTCAAGCATAGACATATGCTCCATAACTAATTTATATACAATTAGTTATTATTACAGCGATATAACCATGCTAGAAACACGATTTGTTCACTACTTAATGCTCGCAATTACTTCGGAAGGTTAAAAGCCCCATGGATACCTTCGACGACCATTTGTGTACCAATGACAGCGAGGATCAGTCCCATCATGCGCGTGATTACACCTAATGCATTGGTTCCGATATACGAAACGAATCTTCCCCCAAAAACGAAAAGCACATAGGTAATCACGCAAAGAACTGCGAACATCGCTATGGTAATGACCATATCGATAAAACCACCGCTTGCCGAAAAATTCATTGCAGTTGCAATAGTCCCTGGACCCGCCAATATGGGCATCGCCAATGGAGATACTGCAATACTGAGCGCTGCCTCATGAGATTTCTCTTTAGTCCCCTCGCCTGGATGTTGAACATTTGAATTACTACCTTGCAGCATATGAATGCCAATGAGAAAAACAATCAATCCACCGGTAATTTGAAATGCAGGCAGCGTGAGACCAAACATTTCAAAAATAACTTTCCCCGCTATCGAAAATAATGCGACGATTAAAAATGCTAGTGACAACGCTCTTAACGCGACTGCTGCAGTGGTCTGTTCATCATCGTCACTGGTGAGGCTGAGAAAAATTGGGACATTTGCAATGGGATTCATGATGGCAAAAAAGCCCATGAATACAGTTACAGCGTGAATTAACATATCTTTCATTCCGGTTTCAACTCCTTCTCAGATTTTAAGGCACATTATCGCAGCCCTTTTAAAATTAAATAACTCCAATCACCCACGCCGCCGCCGGGCCACGCCCAACGTGATCACGCCTAACCCAAGCAGCGTAAAACTCCCTGGTTCGGGGATGGCCGGCGCGGCGGCGACATCGCCGGAGCGCACAGCCCACGCGTAGTATTCGTAGTCCTTAAAGCTGGCGTACTGCATGCCATAGTAGGCGTAGAAATACCACGCGAACGCGGAATTAAGCGCGTATTCGGCTCCAGACCAGTACACGAAATTCTGGAAATTCTGGAAGGAAACCGTCTGACCGGTTTCAGCATCGACAAATTGGGTATTCACCATGCCCCAATCCGTTCCCGAGAAACCACTACGAAATGAACCATTCGACGTAGAAGCCGACAGATTCCCCAAGTTTACATGGAACATGTAGGCCAGTTCCGAAGCCGATGTATCCACGTTATAGCCGCAATCCGTGCTGTTATACGCAAAGTTACAACCCGACCTTCCCGTATCGACGATCATCGGCAAGCGCCAATCATCGTAGCCGCCATAGACCAATTGAGCAGCCCATGCAGTCGCGGCCGTCCAATTCATCAGACCATCCGTGTCATAGCCACTGGTTTGCGCGTAGTTGGCATCCTGCAGCCAGGTTATATTCAGCACATCATCGTAAATCAGCCCATGACCCCGGTCGATCAAACCGGCATCCGCTACCCCGGAAACCCCTAAAGCCGCCGTGAAGGTCAACACGGATAAGATCTTCTTATTCATTCTTCAAGCCCTTTTTAATCGATTAATTCAGTGGCGCTCTGCCAGAGTTCGCATGAATTGATTTTTGGCAAAAATACGCCATAAAAATAATTTAAAATTAATTAATTACCGTTGTTGCGAGATCAAACCACTCAATATTGTGACAAATTTTCTGTTTTATAAATAGCAATGCATCAAAAATTTTATAATTAAATAATTGATATAATTATAAAAATATATAATATTAACTTGGTCGCGTTTGTGGTTGTAACCGTCAATCGGGTGCGCTTCACCCGAATCTGATCGAGGACTTACCATGCTTCAAGGAGTCATCGCCCTTATTCCCGCCCTGCCGCTGGCCGCCGCCGTGTGGATCGGGCTGACCATTTTGTTTGATCAGGCGCACGGCGAAGCCCATGAACCACGCACTCGCCGGATTGCGCTGGCCGCTAACGCCGGCTCGCTGGCCGTCACGCTAGCGCTCATCGTCTCACGGTTCGCGGGATGGTCGCCCGACCCAATCACCTTGGGCAACTGGCTCGCCAGCGGTCATTATCAAATCCATCTCAACTTTATCGCCGACGCCCTGACGCTCGCACTGCTGGCGATCACGACGCTGGGTTGCCTGCTCGTTACCCGGTTCGCCGTGAATTATATGCATCGCGAAGCCGGGTTCCATCGCTTCTTCATGCTGCTCAGTCTGTTTACCGCCGCCATGACGTTGCTGGTGATGGCCGGGAATGCGGCGTTGACCTTTATCGGCTGGGAAATCGCCGGATTCTGTTCCTACCTGCTGATCGCCTTTTTCCAGGATCGCCCAGTCGCCGCCCGCAATGCGACTCGTGTCTTCGTCGCTAACCGGGTGGGCGATGCCGGGTTTCTATTGGGCATCGCGTTATCGTTCCATTGGCTGGGCGGCGTGAACTGGTCCACGGTCACCGCTGGAGCGACCGGTTTGGATTCAGGGCAAATCGCTCTATTGGCCGGTTGTTTCCTGCTGGCGGCCATCGCCAAATCGGCCCAGGTTCCGCTGGCCCCGTGGCTGGCGCGCGCGATGGAGGGGCCAACGCCCTCCAGCGCGCTGTTCTATGGCATGGTCATGGTGTATGCCGGCGTTTATCTGCTGCTGCGCTTGCAGCCCCTGTTCGAGCAATCGCCTCTGGCGATGGCAATCATGACGCTTGTCGGACTGGCGACTGCGTTGTACGGATTCCTCGTCGGACTGACCCAGACCGACATCAAAAGCGCGCTGATCTTCTCGACGACCGGCCAGGTCGGCTTGATGTTTCTGGCCTGCGGCCTGGGGTTCTGGCAACTGGCGCTGGTTTATCTATGCGGCCATGCCATTTTCCGCGGCTATCAATTCCTCACCGCCCCCTCGATCCTGCGCCAACTGCATGGCGAACGCGCCCGCCCGGTCGCCGACGCTCTGGCGCAACGACCGGGCATCTACGCGGCGGCGCTGCAGCGCTTTTGGCTGGATGAAGCGGCTGACGCATTGATCGTCCGTCCCGCACAACGGCTGGCCGGGTTGCTGAGACACTTCGATGCCAGAGTCATTGAGCGCGCCACCGGGTTACCCGCGCCCGCCGTCCATGCCTTGTCCTCTGTAGCGCAATGGGAAGAACGCCAGCTCGGTACGGGACGCACCTTGGAGCGCGCGCCCAGCGTCCTGGATCAGGAACCCGGTCTGGTGGGACGGGCGACAGAATGGGCGGCGGCGGCGTTCCACTGGATTGAAGAACGCTTGATGTTGAAGACCGCCGGTCAGGAGTTGGCGGTCGTGAGTCAGCGGTTGGGGCAGGGCTTGAATCGGCTGGAACGCCTGATGGGCCGATCCAAGGCCGGGATCGCGGTGGCAGCCGCCCTGGCGGTAACGCTCGCGGGCGTCGGGGGCATGATGGCCGGCGCGGAGCCGGGCGCTCCAGCAACCGGTTTTCCGCTATTGAGCTTGTTATTAGCGGTTCCTCTGGCCGGAATGCTTGCCATGCTGCGCATTCACCAGGCGCAAACCGCCTTTGCGCTGGGTCTGGCCATTGCAGTCGTGGAATGGATACTGACGATCCAGTTACTGAGTCACTTTCAGCCAGAAATTTCAGATATTCAGTTCGTTGAATATTATGAAATTCTGCCGTGGCTTGGTCTCCATCTGGGCATTGATGGCATTAGCGTGCTGTTCCTGCCGCTGACGGCATTGCTGACCCTGTTTGTGCTGCTGTATGCCCAATCGCACCGCCAGCGGCAGGAACGCCCTGGCTTGTTCGTCGCCAACGTGCTGGCGCTGGAGACGGTGCTGATCGGCATGTTTACGGCATTGAACTTGCTGCAATTCTGGTTCTTCGCTCTGGCGGAAGTCCTCCTGGCGACATTCCTGATTGCGCGCTATGGAACCAGTCCAGCCCGCAACCAGGCGGCGCGTTACTTCCTGCGCTTCATGCTTGGCGGCCTGGCGGCGTTGTTGACCGGAAGCCTGTTGCTGGGCTGGAATCATGCGGCCGTGACGCATGAAGGATGGTCTTTTGCCTGGCCGGCCTTACTGGAAACGCCTGTGGCGGCAGGTCAACAATCGTTGATCTTCATCCTGTTATTTGCGGGTCTGGCCGTGCGTCTGGCGTTATTTCCCTTCCATGCCTGGCTGCCCATCGTGGCGCGTCATGGCACCGTCGCAATTGGCATCGCATTCCTGGTCGGCGTCAAGGTGGGCATTTATGCCTTGTTACGCTGGGTATTTCCGCTGTTGCCCGAGGCGGCTTGGCAATGGGATGCGGGCGTGATTGCCCTGGGCCTGACCGGAATGCTCTACGGCGCGCTGCTGGCCTTTCGCCAGAATGATCTGCGGCAGTTGCTGGTGTTTGCCGTGATCAGCCAGAGTGGCGTACTGGTCGCCGGGCTGTTTTCGCTGAACCCGGCGGGTTTGCGCGGCAGCCTGCTTTTAGCGCTGAATCTGGGACTGGCGGCGGCCGGTTTGTTCATCGTCGCTGGCTTGCTCTACCGACGTCTGGGAACTACGCGCTTTCATCGGTTGGGCGGTTTGTTTGAAACCGCGCCTTTGCTGGGACTCACGTTCCTGGTGGTGGTGCTGGGCAGCATCGCCATGCCCGGCACGCCTGGGTTTGAAGCGGCGCATCTGACTTTGGAAGGATTGCTGGAAACGCAGGGTTGGGGGATCGCCACGTTGGCGGCGGCGGGCAATGTGCTGGCCGCCGGTTACTTGCTGTGGGCGTATCAGCGCATCTTTCTCGCCCGCTACTCACGGGGCGCTGCGCCGTTTCTGGCCGATCTGCGGCATCGGGAATTGCTCATGGCCGGCCTGCTGTGCGCCGTCATGATTGGCGTCGGACTCTACGCCGATCCGTGGATTAAAAGGATCAGCGGTGCGGTGGACGCCACGGCGCACCGGC